>CAYTDH010000014.1:0-24195 GCA_964436325.1 uncultured Tangfeifania sp. | reverse complement strand
CTGTCATCGTCCAAAGGACTGTCATTTCGACGACGCAGGAGGAGAAATCTGTTGATTCAAGAGATTACTCCTCCTGCGTTGTCGAAATGACACCAGAGGACTAATTTATTATTGTATTAAATATAAGATACTTGGAAAAACCTGTCATTGGCAACCCAAGGTACGAAGGTGAGAAATCTAATTATTGCAGCAGATTTCTCCCAAAGATCCAAATGACAGTTCAAAGCTGACATGACACTAGCCCCTCCCCGATATCGTTATTTCAATGCCTGGAAAACGGACAAAACCTATTGGTCTCATAATGAATAGGATGTTTTCTCTTTTTGGACTTTCCTCTTCCCTGACATTTCGGAGAAAAGGTCAAACGATGGTCATCGTCTTATCAAATTTCTTCCTTGGTTATTTCCAGTCCTTCAATAAAATAAACCACTTCAGCTTTTTCCTGAGCCGAAGCAATTACACGATGTGCTTCATCGGTTTCTTCATCTTCAACATGGGCCTCATGGCCATCACCATGTTCTCCGGAGGGATTGTGAGCATCTGCCTCAGTCTTTACTTCTTTAAGAATACCGTTAATGGTAAGGTCACTGCCCATCTGCTCCTGGCTGAAGGCACCAATTTTTTCACCTGCTTCCACCCGGATATTCATGTCTTCGTTACTGCCCATCAGGAAGCATCTTCCTCCTCCGTGCTTGCATACATGCATAACCGTGCCTTTAATCACTACTTCCTGACCTTCCAGGTCGGCGGCATTGGCGTATAAATCGTCGACAGAGTAAACTACTGCTGCTTCATTTTCATCTGAATCGTTTTGATTATTTTTCGGCTGCTGGTTACAGCTAAAGAAAAAAAAGGAAATTAAACCCAGGATTGCAATTCTTTTCATTTCACTTCCATTTTATATTAAAAAAAAGAAAAAGTCTCACACATGATCACTATTTTAAAAACGCTTAAAAACCTACACAAATCTTTCAGCGGTTTAGATATAAACAATAGCAAAAAACAAAGGCACTAAAAAACCTGCAATGGTCAACCACCAACCCCAGCGGCGCAGGCCACGTTTTCCTTTCAAAAGAAACAAGCCTGAAACCGCCACAAAAAGAAGAATGACGGCCATAACATCGCTCACCCACTTCCAAAGGGTACCCAAAGAAGCCTGATGCAGTTGATTCATCTCAAAAATGATGGGTCTGCGCTGAAGATAACTCAGGGATGCGGCTCCCGTTTCGGGATCAATCACAGCCTCCCCGTTTTGAATAAAAACTTTAATGAGCCCCCGGTTATTGATGTAATGCTTTTTATAAACAACATCTCTTTCCTGCATCTCAAGGGCGCTTTTCACTACTTCCGGAGTTATCGTCATGGAAGGGGTTATATTGGTCTGAAATTCGGTGAAAAAGATTTTATAATCGGGATTAAAATCGTGCCGGTGATTTAAAAATATTCCTGAAAGGGCATAAACAATTGTCATCCCCACAATAAAATAGCCAAAGTCTCGATGCAGAATACGGAGTAACCTTCTTATCTTCATTAGGAAAAATGCTGTATTTTAAATATCTGATTCATTACCTACCATAAAAATGGAAAATGCAAATATACAAGGAACCGGCATTTTTAAAAGCGTTGGGTGAAAAAAATTATAGAAAGCCACAAAGGATTCAAGGGGAATTTCATAAAAAAAACTGTGCCGGAAAATATTTTTTGTAAAAGCATGAAAGATGCTATTATTTTACTGAATTTAAATCAACTATAACATTGCTTTTTCAAAAAAAATCCCTAAATTGTATCACCTTTTTTAAAGGCTCTGGTTTTATCACAACTTGATTTGATACCACCGGTACACACCCGGTGGTATTTTTTTGTTGATTCAAAACCCTATTGGGAATAAAATTCATTGAGCGATATCACATCGGAAGAACTGCAGACGGGACATTCAGGATGGTCTTCCGAATAATTATTGAAACTGGCCTGACAGGAATTGCATTTATACCAGTTCTCCTCAAAATAAATATCCCCGCCTCTGAAGATAATATCACGACCTTCCACAAAGGCTGTGGCTACTTTATTGCGGGCCTCTTCATAAATCCTTGTTAATGTAGGTCTTGACACATCCATATGGATAGCTGCTTCTTCCTGGGTGAGGTTCTGGTAATCCAGCAAACGAATGGCCTCATACTCTTCGATCCGGAGAACGACTTCATTGGATTTACGTCCACGAATTCCAAAAACAGACATTCCTTTAATCACGGGAGGAACCTGTATTCTTCTGTTTCTTTTTCTTCTGGGCATATTAAATTGAATTAAGTTTACTGAATAGAAAATGGTCAACAAGCACAAGAGCGGCCATACTTTCCACAATGGGAACTGCCCTGGGTAAAACACAAGGGTCATGTCTTCCTTTGGGGTTTATGGTTGTGGCGTTGGAATTTTTATCCACCGTTTGCTGTTCTTTAAGCAACGTAGCAATAGGCTTAAACGCCACATTAAAATAGATATCTTCTCCATTGGAGATTCCCCCCTGAATACCCCCTGAATTATTCGTCTTGGTCCGGATTCCCTTATTGGTTCGAAAAAAAACATCGTTATGGCTGGAACCGCTTAATCGGGTACCGGCAAATCCGGAGCCATACTCAAAACCTTTAACGGCATTGATTCCCAGCATCGCAAAACCAAGGTCGGCATGGAGCTTGTTAAAAACCGGTTCTCCCCAGCCTGCAGGTACCCCCTGGGCCACGCCTGTTATTACTCCACCCACCGTATCCCTGTCTTTGGCAGCAGCTTCAATCCGGGCGATCATGCGTTCTGCTGTTTCGGGGTCAGGACAACGAACCAGGTTTTCTTCAGCCTGGGAAAGATCCAACCCGGTGTAGGGTTTATCCATTTTGATCTCCCCTACCTGCGAGACAAACGCTTGTATAGTCACTCCTGCCCGGGCCAGCACCTGCTTGGCAATGGCTCCCGCCACAACCCGTGCAATGGTTTCCCTGGCGGATGACCTTCCGCCTCCCCGGTGATCGCGTGTGCCATATTTCTTTTGATAGGTATAATCGGCATGCGAGGGCCTGAAAACATCCTTCAGGTCATTGTAATCGCCCGATTTATGATCTTTATTCCATATGGCAAAAGCGATAGGAGTTCCCTGGGTCTTTCCTTCAAAAATACCAGAGAGGAACTCCACCTGGTCAGCCTCTTTCCGCTGGGTAGTAATTTTTGACTGCCCGGGTTTTCTCCGGGCAAGGTCTTTTTGGATAAGGTCTATATCCAGGTCAATTCCAGCGGGACAACCGTCGATAATTCCACCAATACCCCGGCCATGAGATTCTCCAAATGAGGTTAAACGAAATATTTTTCCAAAAGTATTCATGTCACTTATAAAAAACCCCGTTTTTTTGCAAATGTTCAAAAAAACGAGGTTAAAATAAATAATTTGCAGGATTATTCAAAAAAAACCATCAGCAGCCACAGCCACAACCACCGCTGTTGTCGGAACCACAGCCATCGTCGTCGCAGCCTTCACTGCCACAGCCACATCCTCCGCCTGAAAGGACCTCAGCCAGTTCTTCTTCTGTAGCTTCCCTGACTTCAAGCACTTTCCCGGCAAAATACAAATCCTCCCCGGCCAGGGGATGGTTAAAATCCATTTTTACATTTTCGTCGTTTACTTCGAGCACCAGCCCGTTCATCCGTTGACCATTGCTGCTCATCATGGGAACCATATTCCCCACAGAAATCAGCTCATCGTCGAATTTCCCATCTACCAAAAAAACGTTTTTGGGAAGTTCAACAATCGCATCATGGTTGACTTCCCCGTAGGCATCTGATTTCGGCAGCCTGATAGTAAAAGGTTCACCTTCTTTCAGGCCGGCAAGATGCGACTCAAATTTGGGCAGCATTACCCCGGCACCGTATAAAAATTGCAACGGTTTCTCCGTTGTAGCCTGCTCAACTACTTCTCCATTTTCGTCGTCCACCCTTAAATCGTAGGTCAACTTAACCATTGAATGCTTTGATATCTCCACCATAATTTCAATTTTTTGAGTATTTTGCAAATAAACAGTTTTTATCCCTGAAGACAAAATACTTCATGGTCTTTTATTAAAGGGATAACAAAAAAACAATCTTAAAGATTACAAATCCGCTAATATTTTAAAACTTTCTTGCTCAACGGCCCCCGGCTTGTTTTTACTTTCAGGATATATACTCCGGAGGGATAATTTTCGAGTACGGAAATCGTTAACAAATTTCCAAATGGCCCGCCAGACTGAAAAATGCGTTGCCCGGTGGGAGCAAACAAACCAATGCTCTGGGTTTCTTCCGGAACATTTACCCGGAAATGATTCTTCACCGGATTGGGATAAAGCCGGAGTTCCGGCTTTTCAACAAAAGGAGAAGCCACCGGGTATTGTACAACAACCCGAAAAGCATGATATACTGTTTTCCCGTTCGAAAGGGCTGAAACCACCACATTTGCTTCTCCTGTCATCCCCTCAGTAACACTGAGCGACAGTTGAGTTATTTCGGGCGTTCCATTTTTACCACCCACAACAATTGAACCATTGATTAATCCGGGGTTATCGGTTCCTTCAAAAGCCATTTTTATTTGCGAATCGGGATGATCAGGATCGGTAAACACAGAATCAAGGGGGACATAAAACACCCTTTGGGGATTGATGTTTTCTCCGATAGCAGGCAGCGGATTAAGAATTTCGGGAGGCAAATCCTGGTGATTCACCTGGTCGAGGCAAAAGTAACCTGGTGTATTCATCCCCCAGTCCCCCACATCGGAGGAAGACAAATGAAAACGCAGGGATGAAATCTGGCCGAGGGACGAAAGGTCGACCCACTGCCAATCATTCACGATATAATCTTTACTGTTATCCTCAAAACGGAAATCGGCAAGGTAATAATCGACCGTTCCGGTGGTATCTCCGGAAGAGGAGATTCCAAAAACAGTTAATTTAAACCAATCCGGATCAGTTCCGTCAGCCCCCCCGAATTGTTTGGCATAGTCGTCACCCTGCAACATCGACAAATAGGCATAAGTAGAGTTTGTCACATAGAAGCCGGAAACCACGGTTTCTTCAAATTCGATACCGGAACCACCAGAAGGAAAAGCAACTGCATAGGCAGATGAACCCAATGCCCCGTTGCCTGTAATGGCGCTGTATTGATTCCCATAACCGGGTGTGGCTGTATCGGTCATATTCGAGGCGGCAAAACCGGTCCAACTGCCCCAGGAAGCATTGTAATTGTTGTTAAACTTAAATCCTCCACTTGTAAAACTCCCTGAACCATCGGCTCCATTGTAGAAGCTGTTATTCTCAAGATCCATTTCTTCCATGCCGGCTTCAGCTACTATGGGGGACAATGAAGGCGACCGGCCGTTGAAATTATCGATACAGAAATAGGCGGGAGTATTCATTCCCCAATCCCCGACATCAGAAGATTCAAGTTCAAACTTCAGGCTGTTGACCACGCCCAGGCTGCTTAAATCCATCCACTCCCAGCCTCTCACAATGTAGTCCAGTGAATCATTTTCAAAAGTAAAATCGGCAAGAAAAAACTCGACAGAAGAGGTCTCCTGTCCGGAAATACCGGTACCGGTCACAATCAATTTGAAAAAATCGGGCTCAGAGCCATCTTCACCACCAAATTTCTTGGAATAATCATCTCCGTTTTTCATGGAAAGAAAAGCATAGGTCGCGTTGGTCACATAAAAGCCTGAAACAACGGCCGGATTTTCGAGTTCCATTTCAATGGGGCTACCTGCGTAGCCAACCGCATAATTTTCAGACTCCAGGGCTCCGCGGGCAGGAATGGCGCTGTACTGATTACTCCACCCTGGAGTCACTGAATCCTGCATATTGGAAACCGAAAAGCCACTCCAGTTTCCCCATTCGGCATTGTAATCGTTGGGGAACCAGAATCCTCCGCTTTGAATTCCGCCGGATTGGTCCGAACCATTCCACCAGGAACCGGGATCCAAATTAACATTTTCAAAAGTTGCAACATTCTGGGCATTTGCTGAAAGCAGGGCCACCCAAAAGCCCAGTAGCAAGTAAAATTTTCTCATTGTAAAAGTTTTTAAATTGATAAAACATTTTACAATACCAAAAACCAATGGGAAGAATGAAAGACCATCGATGATCTTCAGCTTTTAGTCCCGAAAGCTTACGATATTGTTCTAAAAACGGCAGGTCTTCTGACTTTCCCCGATTGGCGGCCGCCTTCCCGTCCGTCGGCGGGCGGACAGTGGCAGGAGTTGCAGCCAACATGAAAGGATTACAGCTGCGGGTACAGTTCCGGACTCCCTGACCGAAGTAAGGTCACCGGATTCCCTTAGAGGCTTCCAATATCAATTGTAAACCTCCATCTCAAATGAGAACCATTGCAGGCAAAAATAGCCTTTTTATCCAAAACCCGTTTTAAAATCCTTCTGCCATTTCCATTATTCGGTTATTTAAAAACAATCCATTTTACCTCCAATGTCCAATAAATAAAATTAGTTGCATTGTAAACTAAAATTTAGTAAATTTAGTAACCCGTGTTGGTGTATTTCTGAAAGTAACCCATTAAAACGATTAAAAATGACTTTCACCGGCGATTTAAAAAAAGCAATCAGTATTGCACAATCCCTTGCCAGGGAATTTTCGAATGCCGAATTCGCACCAGCGCATCTGCTAAAAGCATTACTGCACAAGGAAACCGGACTTACCGAAATGCTCATGGACCTGGACCAGGACATCTACTACCTTGAAGAGTGGGCCGATGTGCGTATTGAATCCTGCCCCAAATCGGGGAAAGTTCCGGAGAATCCTCCGGGAAATGAACAAATCCAGGCTGTTTTCAGAGAGGCTGAGAATATCCGGTTGAAACTCTCCCAAGATGCCACCGACCCCGTTTCGATCCTTGCCGCATTAAGTACCCCTGGCGTTGGCTTCACCTATGAACAGCTAAAAACATACCCCCTTTCCCAAAAACAGATTATCGATTACCTGCTCGAAAGCACACAGATAGAGCACGCCGTTGGGTTGGAAGAAGGAGATAAAAAAGAAAAGCAAAAGAAACCTTCCCAGAATGCCCTGCTGAAATACTGCATCGATAAAAACGAAGAAGCACAAAAGGGCAAAATGGACCCTGTGGTCAGCCGCGACAAGGTTATCAGGGAAATTACCGAGATTCTCGGCCGGCGAAACAAAGCCAATGTTCTGATTATTGGGGACGCGGGAGTGGGAAAAACCGCCCTCGTCAATGGTTTTACCCAGAACGTGGTCGAAGAAAAAGTTCCCGCAGGATTGACCGGAGCCGTTATCTTTGAACTGGACTATGGTGCACTTATCGCAGGAGCTTCCTACAAAGGGGAAGTAGAAGACCGCCTGAAAAACATCATTACGGAAATTCAGCAATTCGACAAAGCCATTTTATTTATTGATGAACTCCACATGATTCTTGACAAACAGGGAGGCACTTCAGGGGCAGCCAATCTGCTTAAACCGGAACTGGCACGGGGAAACCTCACCATCATCGGAACCACATCCATTGACAATTATACCAAATTTATAGAAACAGATGAAGCATTCAGCAGGCAGTTTGAACTGGTAAAAATCGATGAGCCCGATGAACAAACTGCCCAAAGGATGCTCGCTGAAATCATCCCCAAATACGAAGCGCACCATAACCTTAAAGTGGATCAGGAAGTGATCAACGAAGCCATCCGTCTCTCCAAAAGGTTTCTTAAAGAGCGTTCCCTGCCCGAATCAGCCATCGATTTAATTGATCATACCCTGGCCGGGGTCAGGCTTATGGCGGATATTTCCATCTCCAAAATAGCCAAACTGAAACACGATATGGAACCATTCGCTGAGGACAAAGACAGCCATTTTGAGGAACTGCAATGGTTTAGCTCCGACCTGAAGAATCAAATATCCCCGATTCTCTTTTCCAAACTTGACGAGGAAGAGGATGGAATGCCCCTGAACAGCGGGACTGAAATTTTTGATACCTGCATGAAGGTCCTGAATAACCTCGAAAGAATAGCCGGTGAAAAAGTCGAAAAGCTGGAAAAATCAGATATTGGGGCCATTGTATCTGGGCGCACTGGGATTCCGCTGGGAAAAATCCAATCGAAAGAGCGGGAGCGACTTTTGACCATAGAAGACCATCTCAGAAAAAGGGTTATTGGTCAGGACCATGCCCTGAAGAGCATTTCAGAAGCCATCCTCGAATCGCGTTCCGGATTAAAAAAAGCCGGACAACCGATGGGCTCCTTCTTTTTTCTGGGACCAACCGGAACGGGAAAAACCGAACTGGCCAAAACCCTTTCCGAATTCCTTTTTCAGGATGAGTCGTTTTTCATTCGTTTCGACATGTCTGAATTCAAAGAAGAGCATTCAGCAGCCCTGCTTTATGGTGCTCCTCCGGGATATGTGGGTTATGAAGAAGGTGGATTACTGGTGAATAAAATCAGGCAAAAACCTTATTCCATCGTCCTTTTCGATGAAATTGAGAAAGCGCACTCTTCGGTATTCGACATCTTCCTGCAAATTTTAGACGAAGGAAAGCTTCACGACCGGTTAGGCAAAGAAGGCGATTTCTCCAACGCACTGATACTGTTTACTTCCAATATTGGGAGCAATTATATTGTAGATTCTTTTAACAAAGGGGAAATTCCACCGTCAGACAAGCTCATGGAGATTATGAGTAACCATTTCAGGCCCGAATTTCTTGGCCGGTTGACCGAAATCGTCCCCTTTGCGCCCATCAGCAAAGAGAATGTTGTAAAAATATTCGACATTCACCTCAAAGGTTTGTTCAGCCTGCTTGAGGACAAAGGAATTCAACTTATCCTTGAAAAGAAAGCCAGGGAAAAACTGGCGCTTATGGGATATACCCCAAAATATGGAGCACGACCGATCGTGGGTGTTATACGGAATCAACTCAGGCGCCCGCTTTCGAGAATGATCATTTCAGATAAAATAACCCGGGGATCCATGGTTCACGTCTCCCTGGATGACTCCGGCAAGGTAGTCTGGAACGTGGAGTGATTGATTTACTGATAAGAATTACTAACCCAAAAAAAGAATGATATGCAAATGTATGGAATTGGCGGCACAGAAGTTAAGGGCGATGCCAGTGAAGGAATGACTGATATTGCCCAAAACCGGACTCTGATGGTCGAAAAATTAACGGATGATCCTCCTTTTAAACCAGAAGTAGTGAAAGGATTGACTTCCATCGATGATGTTTTTAACCATTACCAGCCCTCTGTGGAGGTCGAGTTTGAAGATTCAGAGGGCACAAGCAAAGAAGAAAAACTCTCGTTTAAAGGACTTGCTGATTTTGGAGTGAATGGGATAACCGCCCAGAGCGATTTTTTAAAAGACCTGACCAACCAGAAAGAGCAATTTTTGCAGATTATCAAACAACTGAAGAGCAATAAACTCTTGCGGAAAGCCCTTGAAAACAAGGAAACCAAGGAAGCCATGCTGAATGCAATTTATGGAATGGTGAGGGAAATTGAGGAATCATAAATTTTTTGGAAACGCAAAAACGAAAAAAAATGGCACAAGAAGAACAACAAGGGCAAAATATAGAACAATACCGCGAAAAAGTAACCGAAAAAATCAGGGAAGTGGAAAAACCCCGGGAATTGCTTAAGGAGAGCATGGAGCAGTTATCGAAGGTTGGAGGCTTTGACCTGATGGAGGTTGCCATCGATGGTTTACAAAATTTGAATCCTGAACGGAAGGCCAGAAGGCGTATATTTTTAACCGAGGAATCCAAAAAAGACGAACGGGAAAAACTCAAAAAAACACTCCAGCTGTGGGCTGCTGTCCTTTCTTCGTCGGATAACGTCATGGAAA
Source organism: uncultured Tangfeifania sp. (assembly GCA_964436325.1). Taxonomy (GTDB): domain Bacteria; phylum Bacteroidota; class Bacteroidia; order Bacteroidales; family Prolixibacteraceae; genus Tangfeifania. Next base: position 14,332 of record CAYTDH010000014.1, on the reverse strand, counting down.
TGGTTGAACAGTGCGAGCGAAGCGTAGAGGTAGCGGATGCAACGCTCAAAAAAAACCTGTCAAAAGCGGTCGATCGGACCAAAGACCTTGAAAAGTCATACCGCTCAGTGGCTTTGTTCTTTAAAAATACCGGCAGCAACAAAGTCAAAAATGTGTCTTTCGTGAATGCCGAACCCGACCAGGTCAAAGATTTGGATGACACCCGGTTTATCGATGCCGTTGAAGATGAGCTGGTCAACAACTTCGACAGGCTCGATTTACGCGATAACTACAGCCTGCTTGTGGTTCCGGGATACCTGGGAAGCAACAAAGTGGTAGAAAAGTGGGCCAAAATTGCCCACGAAAATAAGGCCACCCTGATCACTGATTTTGAGCACCTTGATACCCCGGATGATGTAATGGAAATGTTTGAAGCCGCAAATCTGACCGGCGGTGACATTTACCGCTCCAATGTCATGATGACCTGTAACTATTTGGTCGGACGGGAAAAATACAAAGAACTGGATGAGGAGGAGGAACTTTTTGTTCCGCCTTCGGGAGCCCTGGCAGGAACCATTTACCAGACCCTCATGTCGCAGGTGGCCGCCGGGAAAAAACACGGAAGCCTGAGTGAGGTGGATGGTGTTTGTTTCGACCTCAAAAAAAGTGAAATTGCCAATCTCGAAAAACTGGGGCTGGTCCCCATGGTCAACGAATATGGGAAAGTAATGGCCTTTTCGGCCAAAACCCTCTTTAACGGAGACAACCTGGGACTTCAAACCTATTCGGTGGTAAGGGTATTCGATTATGTCACCAAAGTACTCATGGACTTTCTGAACCGCCGGGCCTTTGAAAATTTCAATACTAAAACCCGGAAGGAGATTCTTAGCCAAATCTCCCGGTTTCTTGACAGCATCACCGGACCCGGAAAACTGATTGAGAAATTCTCCATTAAGCGCTTCGAGCAAGACCGGAACCAAAAGGACCGGATTTACCTCGATATCCATTTAACACCCTATTTCCCGGCCAAAAATTTCATGATAAAAATGGATGGCCAGAAAGGAGATGATGGAAATGAATGGGATACGGAATATGAACAAAATTAATTTTAAAGTTCCTTTTTTTAACTTAAAAATTTTTAACCATGGCATTTAAGGCAATTTTTAAAGTAGATGGCAATGAATACAGGGTGCTGAATTGCAAATACACCCTGAAACAGGAATGCGATAAAACAGGCCGGCCTTCATCTACCGTGCGTGGAGGAGAAGTTGAACTTACCATTGAATCCACCGACGATACCAGTATTTTCGAATGGATGGTAGACAGCTACATGCGCAAAGATGCAACCATCACCTTTAACAAGCGCGACGAAGAGGCCAAGATGAAAGAACTGCAAATTAGCGAGGCCTATGTCATTGAATATCAGGAAGAGTTTGATGACACAGGTCCCGGGGCAATGCGCGAAACCTTTAAGCTCACTTCCCACAGTATTAAACTGGGACAGGGCGAGCATGAAAATGAATGGGCGATGTAAATAAGCCCGGGCAACCGGTTTATCACAGAAGGGTGTATCACAAGCTGTATTCGTTCCGGCACTTTATCGCAGGAGTAGAACGTTTATTGTTGCGTTAATGAAATGACCTCACGTTACGTAAAAAGAAAAAATCTTTTTGTTTTTGATACACCCCTTTTCAGAAGGTTCCTGTTAAGTTGGCTATTCTGTCAACATATTTGTTTGTTTTTTTATAATCTCATTTATTACTTGCTATGTCTTTAACCGCACGCCTGCATATTGCAGGACATGAAAAAGAAACCGATGGTCTTGAAATTTACACCTGCGATTTCGGATTTACACAGGAAATAGAATTCAAAACCCTTTCATCCATTTCTATGGTAAGGCCAGGACTAATTAATCTCACGATGCCAAGCATCAATGACGCCGAAATTGTTCAGTGGATGTTTACCCGGTTTGCTGCCAAGAATGGAAAAATCTCATTTAAGTCACCCAGTGACTCCGGGATTGAACAGGAATATAAAACCCTCAAATTTGAAAATGCCTTTTTGGTCAGCTACCACGAAAACTATACCGAGGATTCAACGATGATACTCAGCCTGAGTATCCTGGCCAACAAAATCATCCTTTCTGATAACGAATGGACAGGACATTTGGGCACGGACGAAATTTCATAAAATTAAATTCAACCAGCAATGTCGTTACTATCCAAAATTGACATTAACATTAATCAAAAACCTTTAAAAGAATTCCTGCGGGTTTCCATCAATCAAAATCTTTATGGGATTGATTCATTTGAAATCATCTGCCGTTATGATGCCCTGGAGGAGATGGATGGCTTTCTCATTGAAAATTCAAAAGATTTTCTGGGCCTTCCCATCGTTATTCAGACAAGAATCACGGTAAACGACGAGGAAAAGGACGGAATAAATTTCCGGGGATATGTTACTGAAATAAAAAGTTCCAGAAGTGCTATGGCAGATTACGATCAGGTCATTATTTCAGGGGGCAGCTCAGAAATTTCCCTCAACCGCAAACCCACCAACCAGGCATTTTTAGACAAAACTTTGGAAGAAATCGTCAGGGAGGTCCTCAAAAAATACGAATTCAAATCCAATATCACCCCCAAAAACAAGGAACGCTTCCCTTACATCGTTCAATTCGAAGAGAGCGACCTGGAGTTTCTCAAACGGTTATCCATTCGTTACGGAGAATGGTGCTTTTTCAACGGGAAAGAGTTCATATTCGGTGAAATTCCCATGGTTGAAAAAACCCTAACCATCGGCAGAGACCTCAGGGATTTCAGCTATGAATTACGGACCAGTCCCGTAAAATTCAGCCTTTTCTCGCTCGACCCGTTAAAACTTGAAAAATATACCTACCAATCGGGAAACAGCAAAGTTGAATCAAACCTGAACATGTACGGGAAACATGCCCTCAAGATGTCAAAAAAAATGTATACCGAGGAGGGTAAAGATTATTATGAACATTTGAATGTGGATGAAAAAAGTTACAAAAAAGAACTGGAAAGGGTGGGTGAAACTCAGGAGACAGCTGATGCTGCGAACCTGACCGAACTATCCGGTAGCTCCGGAAATGGTTTTCTCCAGGCAGGCGTTCAGGTAAAAGTAAATTGCCTGAAACAGGATGGAAAAGGAACGCTTGACTATGGCAAATACCTGATTACCTCCATTCAGCACGATATGGACAATACCTTTGCCTATGAAAACAGTTTTACAGCCATTCCTGCCGAAACTTCCATTCCTGAAAATACCGATCCCTGGTTTGTCCGCACTACTTCCAATCAACTGGGCATGGTTACAGATAACAAAGACCCGAAAAAGCTGGGCAGGGTAAAAATCAGTTTCTGGTGGATGGAAGGAAAACAGTCTACTCCCTGGGTAAAAATCACATCGCCTTATATCCACAAAGAGGCCGGATTCTATTTTATTCCTGCAAAAAACTCCCGGGTTTTGGTTGGTTTTGAAGACGGAGACGTAGAAAAACCGTATTGTCTTGGAAACTTGTTCGATGAAGATGCCAATCCCGATCCCAACTGGGCGGGAAATGCCAATGAAAGCAATGCCAAAATCCATGCGATACGCACCGCATCGGGTAACACCGTAGAATTTCACGATACAGGGGGAGAAGAAAAAATTCGAATTTACACTAAGGACGGGAAAAATGAAATAATCCTGAACAGCGGCAATAACGAAATTTCCATTAAAACGGACGGAAAGCTCGTTTTTGATGCCGGAGACATTGAAATAAAAGCCAGCGGAGGCATTACTATGGAAGCAGGAAAAGGGCTCGAACAAAAAGCCACCGACATTCAAACGGAAGCCAAATCAAGTCTCAAACAGAAGGGACTCACCGTTGAAACCAAAGCCGATTCATCCTATAAAGCCGAGGGGACTGCCAGTGCAGAGGTTTCATCATCAGGCAACACTACCGTAAAAGGAACGATGGTCATGATTAATTAAGGAAAAAAATCACGTTTGAAGCCGATACATGCCATGCCAGAAATCGCTCAAAATATCCGAACGGTCCGTAAGGAGATAAAATTGGTCAGAAAACTTATTCAGCAACGCATCGATAAGCTTTTGTGGATCAACACACAAAAAATCCCGGGCTCGCAACCTTTTATGCGAATGGAGCATATTCGCAGCACAGAAGAATGGTGCAGAAAAAGTAAAATCAACCTGTCAAATCCTTCATCCTACAGAGAAGAACTTCGTCAACAAATCGAACAGTTAAAACGGTTATTAAAAAATTTACAAACCTCTCAAAGGAAATTGCATGCAAAAAATATCAGAAGTCAAATAGGGAGAACCCGACAAAAAATCGGGAGGTCGCTCCGTGAGTTTGAGAAAAAAATAATCCAGTCTGAGGACGACCCGGAAATGTGGAATGACATTCATGAAATGGCCCGCAGGAACACCCATCATGCCTTGTCTCAGCTAAAGACCAATCCCTCCCGCCAAAACGTTAAAGTAGCGCTTTCTTCCTTTTCCGATGAAATAGCCATGGGAATTTGTGAAGGAGAACGTTATTTTTCCATCAATGAGACGATCAACAACGCTGTAAAAGAACGCTTGCAAGATGCCGAAGAGCGATTCCGGCGGATTCCCAGTGTAGAAAATTTCATCGCGCTGTTCAGGGAAGTAGAACGGGCCCAAAGATTCCTGGGGGATGCCCAACCGGAGCATGCCGGCTGGAAACCTGCCAACGATGTTGTTCATAAAGTTAAAAAGGGAGATACACTCAGCGGCCTTTCCAAAAAATACTATGGCAAGACCTATTTCTGGGATATCATATTTCTGAAAAATGCCCACTTGTTCGATTCCAATTTCCGTTTATTACCCAAAGTTCAAACCATAATCATACCTTAAACGAGGTTCATTACCGTTCCAACGGATAGCCGATATGCGATTTTCTGCTGAAGAATATATTTTTTTTGCTCAGGATGGCTGCTTTTGCCTCAGATATAACTTGAAAAATCGCTTATTCTTTGCTATTTTTATAAACAATTAAAATTCAGGGTTAATGGGTGGAACAAGCATGGCATTAAAATTAGGAAGTCTGATTCTGGGATTAGGCACTTTTTTCATTCTGTTTAAAAAGGTAAAAGGATTAAAAAGATATGGATGGTCCAGCTTATTTTATGTCATTGCCACCTCCCTGCTACTGGCTTTGTCGAGTCTTTTTCTCTATCTTGAGCCTTCGGCAGGAGAAATTTCCACGCTCATTCTCGCCCAGCTTATCATCATTACGACAGGGACCCTTCATGTATTTTTTTCTCAAAAGCTTCTCCCCTGGTATGGGGAACAAATTTTTGGCAAACAACTCGTATTTATCCTGTGCATGATGCTTTTCGGGTATTTTTTCATGAACCTTTCATTCACTTTTCTGGTGGACTCAGGGGTTCAGTTGGTTTGGTATCTATCGCTGCTTTGGTTTCTGGTTCCTGTTTTATTGCATCAAACCATCCTAAAACTGCTTGAGGTACCTCCCAAAATGTACAAAAAATGGACCTACCCCCTGAATGAAAATATCGATGACCCCACTGACGAAGAGATGGAAAACCCGGTGGTCATCAGCTTTGTATTCAAAAAAACACCTAATGCCCCTGAAGCAACTACTTTCCGGGCAAAGGCACCACTGGGCATGTCTCTCGGAAGGCTTTTCTATTTTTTCATCAACGATTACAACAGCAGGAATCCGGAAAGTAAAATCTCTTTTACCCACGAAAACGAATTACCCGATCAATGGATATTTTTCAAAATAAGAAACAAGTTATTGAATACAAAAACGGTACTCGATCCGGAGGAGGCGATGTATCATTGTCAGATAAAAGAGAATGACGTATTAACCTGCAGCCGGGTTTGGAACGACAACGAAAAAATTCAACCAAATGAAACCACTGAATAAAAAGGATCGAAACAAAGCATTTTTTAAAGTCATCGGATTTTTCCTGGCAAGTTTCATCATTGCACTGGTACTTGGTTTTACAACCATGAACATTGGAAAACTTTCAGTACAACAATCCAATAAAGAACTCGAAAGGTTAAAACAAAACCTTCAGTTTCAGGAAGAAATATTTGCACCAAATGTGGGTGAAGCCACTGGTCTTATCGCCAAAATTCCCCGGCATGAAGAGGAAGACGTAAACATTGAAGTTTTAAACCAGGACATTGGGGCCATTTTGAGCCAAACCAAGAACAAGGTACCTGAGGAGGAGTCATGGGAAACAACAATGTATCAGGATGTCATTAAAGCTTTATCGGATCTTCAGCTTGCTTACAACAGGCAAATTAATTTAATGGAGGAGATGGGCGATTCGGATCAAACCAGTCAAAAACTACAGGAATGCATCAGTGAGAGAAGCCGCCTTCAGAATCAGGTAAATATGCTGCAGGCAAGTGCCGGAGGTGGCGCCGACATGGAACAATGCCAGGCGGAATTAAAAGAAGCACAGCAAAAATTACGTCAGTGCAACCTGGAAAACAGGGCACTAAAGCAAGAGATTGAAAAAATCAGAAATCGCTGAAACCTATAATGCTTTAAACCATTCCTGGAAATATTTTCCAAGCCAGGGCGTTTCCTTCATTTCACCCTGGACAGCGCCAATCAGACTCATAATCCAGAAAACAAAAACGGCAATAGATATTATCCACCCAACAACCGGAATGATGGTCAGAATCAGTCCTGCCAGATAAAGCCCCAGCAACTGACGGATATAATAACTGGCGAATTCATCCTTTTCACTGCTGTTTAGAACCAATGCAATAATCCAGCCGATTATTGTGATGTGCGCTACTATGGCTTTCGTTTTTCCATCCATGATTTTTATTTTTTTGTTTTGTTAAAATTAAGGAAATAAAAGGGAATTTAACAATAGATTTTCCAAAAAAATGGAAAAAAATCAATGACCCCGGGAATCCGACAAATCAATACATACCAGTTCGCGGTCATTCCGCACGAACACCTTTTTATTGGCAAAAGCCGGGTGGGCCCAGGTCACTCCGCGGGGCAACTGTTTTTTGGTAGGTTCGATTATTTTGGCACGGCTGATTTCGCTGAATCCTTCCGGTGAGAGCTCAGCAATAATGAGCTCTCCATGCTCATTGAACATCCAAATAGTGTGGCCATTTCGGATAAAATGAATATTGGCCCACCGATTTTTTTGAACAGCGGTGAGGTCTTCCCAAACACGGTCTCCGGTAGTGAATTCAAGGCAACGTAACTCCCCGTAGCTATCCACACCGTAAATATAATCATCAAGAATAACCGGAGTATTCATCACACAGTGCAGGGCATCGGTATTGCGTTCATTTTCACCACTTCGTTGCCAGACCTTTTGAGCCGATGTGTAATCATTTCCTAACTTCACAAGCAGGGAACCGTTGTAGAAACAACTCACGAAAATATGGTCCTCATATAAAACAGGAGTGGCAATGCCCATCCCCGATCTTAATTTCCAGGGAATTTTCCAATAAACCTTTCCGGTTTCCGGCTCCATTCCCACGAGGTTATCCTCCGTCCAAACCACAAACACGCTGCGGGGGCCTTTCTCAATCAACACAGGAGCAGAATAGGCAGCAATATCATCCAGGTTTCTCCATATCTCCTCACCGGTATGTTTATTCAGGGCCAAAACACAGGCATTATCACTTCCGCTGATTTGAAGAATGATCTTTTCATCCACAATCAACGGGGTAGCTGCTATTCCCCAAATGGGCATACGAATGTTGTATTCCTTATTCAAATCACGCTTCCAAATGACTTTCCCGTTATCGGCGTTAAAGCAGAAAAGATGCCCCATTGTTCCGAGAGAGTAAGCCTTTCCGGAATCAATCATTACAGAAGCCCTGGGACCTGCCTGGTACCCTACTCTTTCATAAACGCATTCATAATGGTGAGACCAGATTTTCTTTCCGGTGCGTTCATCAAAACAAAGAACACGTTCCAAAGGTACGGGCTCTTCCTGGCGGTCGGTTAAATATACTTTTCCACCAGAAACAGAGGGTCCTGAATACCCTGGTCCTACAGGAACCGTCCATTCGGGGTTCAAAAAAGTTTGTTTAAATTTTCCGGTAATGCCGGTTTCATTCCAGGTTCCGTCGCGGTTTACACCACGCCACCCCGGCCAGTTCTGACCAAAAGAAACCAATGGCCACAAAAAAAACAATCCTCCCAAAAAGGTTCCCCATAACAGCAATGCTTTCCTATTCATTCCCTCTGATTTAAATCTTTAAGAGGGGAAAAATAAGACAAAATTCTTAAATATCGTAATTAAAATTCCGGAGATGATGTCCCATGCGATCGCGTTTGGTTTTCAGGTATTTTTGGTTATACTTATTGGGTTCAATTTCGATGGGTAAAGTTTCCGTCACCTCAAGTCCAAAACCCTCAATTCCAACACGTTTTATAGGATTGTTGGTCAACAACCGCATTTTGGTAACCCCCAGGCTTCTAAGTATCTGGGCACCTACCCCGTAGTCACGTTCATCAGCCTGAAATCCCAGGTGAAGGTTGGCATCGATGGTATCGAGGCCCTGATCCTGAAGTTTATATGCGGCAATTTTATTGAGCAGGCCAATTCCACGGCCCTCCTGCATCATATACACAATCACCCCTTTCCCTTCTTTTTCAATAATTTCCATGGATTTATGCAACTGGTCGCCACATTCGCAACGTAAAGAACCAAAGATATCGCCTGTCATGCAGGACGAATGAACCCTGACCAACACAGGTTCATCCACCTTCCATTCCCCTTTGATCAAAGCAACATGTTCTGCTCCATTAGATTTTTGACGAAAAGGTACAACAGAAAAATTTCCGTATTGGGTAGGTAACGAAACCCTCTCACCGCGGTCTACGAGACTCTCACTTTGAAAAAGAAAAGAAATAAGGTCTTTTATAGATACAATTTTAAGCTGAAATTTACCGGCCAGCTTTACGAGTTGAGGCAGCCGGGCCATGGTGCCATCATCATTCATGATTTCCACCAAAGCTCCTGAGGGATACAAGCCCGCCAGCCGGGCCAGATCAACTGCCGCTTCGGTATGACCACTCCTGCGGAGAACCCCCCGCTCTTTGGCTTTTAAAGGAAAGATATGACCAGGCCGGGCTAAATCACGGGGCCGGGTTTTATTGTCCACCAGCATTTTAATGGTAGTGGCCCTGTCCTGTGCCGAAATTCCGGTGGTCACATCAGGGTGAAGCCCGTCTACGGAAACCGTAAACTGGGTCTCATGATAAGAAGTATTCTGCCCAACCATTAAATCAAGTTCCAGCTCTTCACATCGCTGTTCGGTGAGAGCAACACAGATCAAACCCCGACCGTGAATGGTCATAAAATTAATTGTTTCAGGAGTCACCAGTTCTGAAGCAACGATAAAATCGCCTTCATTTTCCCGGTCTTCATCATCGACAACAATTACCAATTCCCCCCTTTTTATTGCTGCTACTGCTTCAGGTATTGTATTGAGCTTAATATCAGTCATGGAACTCTTTCTTTATTCGCCCGCAAAATTACAACAAATTATCGAGAAAAGAATTGATTCTCTATTTGGACTCCCCGGTGGAGGAAGAACTTTTCAATTAATTAATGGATAAATTGTCAAATTGTTAAATTGTCAAATTGTCAAACTGTGAAATTGTGAAATTGGGGAATTGTGAAATTGTCAAATTGGGGAATTGGGGAATGCTTTGGTTAAGGGGGAGAGTCTCTGGAGGAAAAATGCTTTAATCAGCAACGATTTCATGGTTTCGGTGCAGCTCTCCGTGATTTTTCCCAGCCGGCGGGTTGCTTTCCTGAAAGATACCGGAAAATCCCGCGGACAGCAGCATAATTGACCGACACAAAATAATAAGGAACGAAAAGGAGCTTAAAACGGAGCTTCCGGTTTTCGAGATACCAACCCACAGCAGCAAGGAAATAACAAAACAGTTGAAAATAAAAAAAGAGGGTAAAAAAACCGGAAGTGCTCCATGATTGATTGTCCAGAACAATCCACCCATTCAAAAAGAATAGAAGAAAAAGAGAAAGAGGTGCCAGCGTCCAGCGCAAAGCTTTATGCGAAAAAAACTGCCAGGAAAAAACACCGTAACGAAATGGATTCAATAAAGATTTCAACCTGATAAGAGCCTGGATACCACCGGCAGCGATCCGGATTTTCCGTTTCAGCTCTTCGCGAACATTCAGGGAAGCCATCTCCTCAGCATAAGCATTGGGGGTATAATCAATTTTATACCCTTTTTGAGCAATCCGGAGCGAAATGATAAAATCATCGAGAATGGTATCAATTTCCACATCTTCAAAAAGATCGCGACGGATAGCAAAGAGTTCTCCCACGGCTCCCACAGCAGAATTCAATTCAGCGTCCATTTTTTTTACCCAGGATTCCAGTTTCCAGTATAGCCCCTCCCCTGCCGCTGCAGCAACATCAGCAGCACTTTCGATAATGCGTTTTTCCCCCGCCACACAGCCTGTTTCGGTATCCACAAACCGCGAAACTATCTCCCTGATGGCTTGCTTATTCAGTAGGGTATTGGTATCGGAAAAAATAACAAAAGGGGCTTTTACAAATTTCATTCCCCGGTTCATGGCATGCATCTTACCCCGGCGTTCGGGAAGATGATGAACTTCCAGATTTTCATAGTTCCTGAGCAAATCAGGAGTTCCATCATCCGAACCATCGGTGACCCATAAATACTGAATTTTTTCTTTGGGATAATCGAGCTGAAAGGAATTTTTCACCTTCTGCCGGATATAATCATTTTCATTAAATGCAGTTACAAAAAGACACACTTCAGGTTCATAGTTTCGGGCCTCCCCTTTAATCTGCCTGAAAAACATTCTTCTCAACTTTAATATAACAAAGAGCAAAACTGCATATCCCAGATAGGTATAAACCAAGATAATAAGGAGTATCCAGAAAAGTGGTATAACATTCATCCGGCATGTTCTTTATAAAAACGTATTAATGCACCGGCAAGGGCCAGGTTATCAAATTTTTCATGGATGTATTCAATGGCATTGCGGCTAATCCGGTCAAACAGGTCCTTATCTAAAATCAATTGTTCAATAGCTGAAATAAATTCCTCCCTGTTTTCAGCAATCAGGATATTCTTTCCGGCAGCATTCGAAATTCCCTCATTCCCAATAGGTGTCGCCACAATGGGTTTCCCAAGGGCCATTCCTTCGATAATTTTTATTCGCATACCACTTCCCGAGAAAAGAGGAACCACCATGATCGATTTGGAATTCATAAACTTGTAGGCATCCGTTACTTCCCCTTCAAAAACAATATTGGGTGCATTGAATCGCCGGATAAGCCACTCGGGAGCATTTCTGCCGGCAATATAAAACTTCAGATCAGGAAATTTTTCATGAATACCAGGCCAGCATTGTTCGATAAACCAAAGAAGCCCTTCCTGGTTAGGGGCCCACTCAAGCGATCCGATGTGAAAAAGGGAAGGATGCTCCAGGTATTTGCAATAAGGAATTAACACTTTGGTATCAATCCCTGTAGGTGAGATATGCATGGGTTTTGTATTTCCCATGCGGTCCAGTATCTGTCCGTCGCGCTCCGTAATGGGCACCAGCAGATCATACCGGTTGATGAACATTTTCTCGAATTTTTTAATCCGATTGGCAAGAATTTTCAGATATAATTTGCGCAGATTTTTGGAAATCGCTGCGGTACGCTCCCATATTTCATGCTCAATGTTATGGGCCCGGTATACAATTTTTGCTTTGGAATATTTACGGATAAGCGGAATGTAATTGCACACATATAAGCCCTCAAGCTGCACAACATCAAAATGCTTCTCCCGAAGCAGGGTTGTAAGTTCATCGGAGAACTTTTTGGAAAAAAAACGAACGGCATTATAGGGTTTTTCAGAGAAAACAAGATTAACTGCTGCTGCAAGCAGGGAAATACGGGCAGGAACACCCACCAGCCGGAATTCAGCCCAATCCAGAACAGATTCCGGAATTTCGGAAACATCCACATGATGCTTTTCAGTATTCATGGCCAGCACCGTTACATCATGTCCAAGAAGAGCAAATCCGCTTGTCAGATTCATACACGCAATAGCTCCTCCGTCCTTCGTAGGATACGGGACTTTATTTGTTATTTGCAGTATGTTCATTTTTGTTTTTAAACTTTCCGGTTAACCTAACGAGGCGCAGCCTGCCCAGCAGCTTGCTGTATGTTTCGGCACTCATGAGTGCGGCATCGGTTGCGGCCTTGTAAGATAACCAAATTCCCAGAGGTAAAAAAACAAACGTCGAAAACCACATTCCGTTAAACATGCTCCAGACATCTTCGCGGGCAGATTTTTCGCCGGTCATGGAAACAATGTAGTAGGCAATAAACAGCAAAATAGAAACCACAACAGGCATTCCCAGGCCCCCTTTCCGGATAATGGCCCCAAGCGGGGCTCCAATGAAAAAGAAGATGAGCACCGCCAGCGAGAGCGTGAATTTCCTGTGGCGTTCCATCGTATATTTATTGATGATTTTTTTGCGGTTGTACAATTGATCATCATACATATTGAGGGTTTGCACATTATTGCGGGCATTGCTCAGGGCGCTTTGTGCAATTTCGGCTTTCACCCACTTATCTTGCCGGTTAAAAAATGCATCGAAATCAAAAGTAGAATCAACCCGGGTTTCAATTTCCCGCCGTAGAGAATCATGGGCAACGGTTTGGTTATAAATTCTCCGGGTGGCAGCCGAAATCAAATTGATTTGCATGATAAATTTCCGAAGCCTGTTTTGATAATCCAGTCCCAGCGAATCTTCCATATAATGGAGCTGGTCAATGTTCAACATTCGGTAAGTATTGCGGAATATTTGCTCATCCGAGCGGTTAAAATCAAATCCCTTTACTTTCACGCGCAGGGTTTGCTCCTGAAACCGGTCGCGACGATACGGGTACTTCTCTTCGGAACGCCGGTTCCGTGATTTTTCCTCAGAGTAGTTCACACCATTGTAAAGGTCTAATACCATATACTTTTTATCTTCGGTAATCCTCAGAAAACCCGAATCGGCAACCGTAACGCTCTGATTGGTTTTATTATTCGTATGGTCATAGATGAGTAAATCGTAAAGGGTATTGTTTTTTTTATCCCTCTCCCCTATCCTGATGCTGTAACCATCCACTTCATTGGTAAAAACCCCCTCCTGCAAAACCAGTTCCGGCCGCTGTTGTTTCACGCTCCATAGCAGGGTTGTAAATCGCAGATTGGTATGGGGCAAAATATAATTGGAAAAATAAAAAGCGGTAAAAGTTACAAACAGCGCAATCACAAAAAGCGGCTTCATGATACGTATGAGCGAAATCCCCGATGATTTCATTGCCAGCAGTTCGTAGTCTTCTCCCAGGGCACCCAACGTCATGATGGAAGCCAGAAGCATTGCCAGTGGAAAAGCATAGGGAAGCAGGCCAAAAGAGGCATAGAAAATCATCTCCACCAACACATCCACTTCAAGGCCTTTCCCAACAAGGTCATCGACATACTTCCACAAAAATTGCATCAGCAGTACAAAAACCACAATAAAGAAGGTCATAAAAAACGGCCCCAAAAAAGATTTTATGATATACCAGTGTAACCGCTTCATTCTATTTATTTTCTTTATTCGAAACGATCACAAAACTAACCTATTTTAAATATTTGGAAAGCAAAAATTCGTTAAGAAGGTCAATATTTATGTAAAAATTTGTTTCTAAAGGGTTTTAGGCATTAAAAAAGACTGCTTTTTCAAGCAGTCTCATTGTAGCGAGAGCGAGACTTGAACTCGCGACCTTCCCGATTGGAATCGGGACGCTCTAACCACCTGAGCCACTTTGCGGATATTCCCGGAATTTTTATTTTTCCCTGGGCATTACTTTTCCAACAATCAAGGAGTTTTTTCTTTTATTCTCTTTGTTATTTAATAATTACCGTTGCCAATTCCCTGTTCTTTTCAAACATCACCATATCAGACTTTCAATTAATCTGCGGCTTTTCATTCTTTTCAGGTAATACTCCCTTTTGATTGCTTCCTTCTTGGTATCATTTCTTTCAGTGTAAACTACATTCCACGGCCGACCTGATTTCGTTGATTTTGTAGCCCCGGCATTGTGACGGGACAACCTTTCTTCCATATCCGCACAACTGCCAATATAATACCGGTTCAATTTTTCACTGAATAAAATGTAAACGTAGTGCATGGAGTTTTTAAAAAAGAGGCAATTACTTTTTTGGTATAAGTAACTGCCCTATTAGTAAGTAGCGAGAGCGAGACTTGAACTCGCGACCTCATGATTATGAATCATGCGCTCT
>CAYTDH010000013.1:14411-26764 GCA_964436325.1 uncultured Tangfeifania sp. | reverse complement strand
AAGCACTCTATTATCTGCCGGTGAAAGTAAAATTCCTTGACGACGAGGGAAAATCGTTTAATAAAAAGATTTTAAATTATGTTGGAGAAAATAAAAGCAACCGCGAACTTCATAAAAGAAAGAATAAAATCCAGTCCTGAAACCGGAATCATTCTGGGAACCGGGCTGGGTGGACTGGTGAAGGAGATTGACATCATCGACTCCATCCCTTACAATGAGATACCCAACTTCCCGGTCTCTACCGTTGATGGACATGCAGGACGGCTGATTTTCGGCAAACTGGGAAGCAAAGCGGTACTGGCCATGCAAGGGCGGTTCCATTATTACGAAGGGTATTCCATGAAAGAAGTCACCTTTCCCGTAAGGGTCATGAAATATGTTGGAGTTTCGCGGCTTTTCGTTTCCAATGCATCGGGAGGATTGCATCCCGAATGGCATGTGGGCGATATCGTCTTAATCAACGACCACATCAATTTTTTTCCCGGGCATCCCCTCCATGGAAAAAATGAGAATGAACTGGGTCCTCGTTTCCCTGATATGAGCAAAGTTTATGATGAACGCCTGCGAAATAGGGCCAAACTCATCGCCCTCGAGAATAACATCAACATGAAAGAAGGGGTATATGTAGGTGTTCAGGGCCCTACCTTCGAAACCCCGGCCGAATACAAAATGTTTCGCATTCTGGGTGGAGATATCGTGGGCATGTCAACTGTTCCCGAAGTGATTGCCGCACGGCAAATGGGCCTGAAAGTTTTTGGAATTTCCATCATTACCGACAGCGGTGTCCCGGGAGAAATCGTGGAAATATCCCATGAGGAAGTCCAGAAAGTGGCCATGAAAGCCGAGCCCAACATGACCCTCATCATGAAAAACTTAATTGAAAGCGTTTAGCCTTACGAACCTAAAAAAATAGAACATGCGCATTATCCAGCAAAATATCAAAAGAACAGAGCTCCGGAAAACCGGAACACGCTTATTCCCCGGAAAAACAAAATGGCTTTTGGGGATCGGAATCCTTTTTCTTATTACCGCTTGCTCTAACCAAAAAAAATATAATGTGGAACTCGTATTGGATACCCGGTCAGCTTTAGGAGAAGGTGCTATCTGGAATCACAAAAAAGAAGAATTGATTTGGGTCAACATCACGGATGAAATCATCAATTTTTACACCCCTACCCTAAACAACAACAAAGAAATGTTTACAGGTCAGATGATTGGAACTGCCGTGCCTGCTGAATCAGGGCAGATAATTGTTGCGCTTCAAAACGGTTTTTACCAGTACAACCCCGATACGGGAAGCAAAAAACGCATTGCCCATCCCGAGGAGGAAATTCCGGATAACCGTTTCAATGATGGCAAGTGCGATCCGGCAGGCCGTCTGTGGGCCGGCACCATGAGTACCAAAGGAGAACAAAACGCCGGTGCACTTTACCGCCTCGATCACGACGGCTCGGTACACCAAATGATCGATGATGTGAGTATCTCCAATGGGATTGTCTGGTCCCCGGATGCCACAAAGATGTATTACATCGATACCCCTACCCAAAAAGTAATGGCATGGGATTACGATAACGAAACCGGGGAAATAAGGAACCCGAAAACAGCCATCGAAGTTCCCGGCGAAATGGGGGCACCCGACGGAATGACCATCGATGCTGAAGGGAATGTATGGATTGCCCTTTGGGGCGGTGCGGCTGTGGGCTGTTGGAATCCTGAAACGGGTGCCTTGCTTCAAACCATCGATGTGCCTGCTAAAAATGTAACTTCCTGTGCTTTTGGCGACACCGACCTGGGCACCCTCTACATTACCACCGCCCGCCAGGGAACCAGTAATGAAGAACTCGAAAA
Source organism: uncultured Tangfeifania sp. (assembly GCA_964436325.1). Taxonomy (GTDB): domain Bacteria; phylum Bacteroidota; class Bacteroidia; order Bacteroidales; family Prolixibacteraceae; genus Tangfeifania. The sequence goes on along the minus strand of CAYTDH010000013.1, from coordinate 24,916 downwards.
ATTTCCGCATGCAGGGGGCGTTTTCAAAACCCGCCCGGACGTGAAAGGGGTTAAAGCTTTCTTTTTTAAAGGTACATTTTAACAGAAAATAAATATTTTACCATCCGGAATATCAAACACCCATTCACGGGAGAAAACAAAAATAAATTTGTCTTCTTTTCCAAAAAGTTCAACAAAAAAATAAGCTGAATCAATGAACCCACGATTTATTCCATACTATACCGACATTGAAAAGGCCAGTAAAACCATCCAAAAACATGCCCACCGCACACCAGTAATGACTTCTTCCGGAATCAATAAAATTGTTGGTGCCGATCTTTTTTTCAAATGCGAAAACTTCCAGAAGGCAGGAGCCTTTAAATTCAGGGGAGCCTGTAACGCGGTATTTTCTTTAACCCGGGAAGAAGCACGCAAAGGGGTTGCAACACATTCATCGGGCAACCATGCTGCAGCGCTGGCCCTTGCAGCAAGAATCCGTGGAATCGATGCCCACATTGTAATGCCGGAAACGTCACCCGAAATCAAAAAGAAAGCAGTGGCTGGTTACGGGGCAAAAATCACGTTCTGCAAACCCACCCTGAAAGCCCGTGAAACAACGCTGGAAAGGGTGGTGGAAGAGACCGGCGCTACCGAAATCCATCCGTACAACAATTTTTTCGTCATTGCCGGCCAGGGAACGGCTGCCAAAGAATTCATTGAAGATACAGGCAAAATGGATGTCATTCTGACTCCGGTAGGTGGGGGAGGACTGCTCAGCGGTACAGCCATTTCAACCAGAAAACTGTTGCCGGAATGCAAAATAATTGCCGCCGAACCCGCCGGGGCCGATGATGCCTTCCGTTCGTTCCAAACAAAGCAGTGGGTGCCGTCAGAAAACCCCAATACCCTGGCCGATGGTCTGCTCACTTCGCTGGGAGAACGCAACTTTACCATCATACTCAACAAGGTGGACGACATTGTGACCGTCTCTGAAGAAAAAATCGTGAAAGCCATGCGCCTTATCTGGGAACGTATGAAAATCATCATCGAACCTTCATCTGCCGTTCCACTGGCCGCCATCCTCGAAAATAAAATTGATGTCCAAAACAAAAAAGTGGGAATCATTCTTTCAGGCGGCAATTTGGACTTGGAAAAATTACCGTTTTAATCAATCCCACAATCTCCATTTGCCCTACGGTTAATTCATCCTTCAAAATCTGTATCTTAATCCTGATCCGGAGGCAAAATCTTGCGTCCCTGCATTCTGACCATCAGCGGCCCCTTCCTCCTTCATTTTCACAATTCGTCAATTTCACAATTTGTCAATTTAACAATTTATCAATTTATCAATTTACCAATTTGCCAATTTATCCTTTTCATAACATCGGGCTAACGATATGGGCCAGCGATTCGCGGAGTTTCCAGTGCCATTTCCGCTCCTTCCATTCTTCCAGGATAACCTGCCGGCTGCCTTTCAGGTCGGCCCGGAACTGCTTCTCCAGCTTTCCGGAAAACCCCCGGTCATAAACGAAGGCATTGACCTCAAAGTTTGTCTCCATACTTCTGAAATCGAGATTGGTAGACCCGATGGTTGAAAAAACCGTATCAACCACCATGTATTTGCTGTGGATAAACCCTTTTTCAAAAAAGTAAATTTTAATACCGGCTTCCAGAAACTCTTCGATGTAAGAGAGCGAACTCCAACGGGGAATGACCGCATCCGATTTTTGAGGGATAATAATCCGTACATCAACATTACTGAGTGCTGCTACTTTCAGGGCTGTAACAATCTGAGGAGGTGGCATCAGGTAGGGAGTCACAATGTAAACTTTGTCGCGGGCACCTGCAATGGCAGAGAAAAAAGCCTGCCCGATGCTTTCCCAGTCAGAATCAGGACCGCTGGCGGAAATCTGCACCGGAATTCCTTTCTTCCGGGTAAACGGGGGAAAATAATTTTTCCCGCTCAGGTTCTCATGGATAACAAAATACCAGTCAGCAGCAAAAACCACCTGCAAACACGTCACCGCATCACCCTTCAACTGGAGATGCATATCATGCCACGGACCAATCCCCTTTACTCCTTCAAGATACCGGTCAGCGATATTGATCCCTCCGGTAAACCCGATTACTCCGTCCACAACCAAAATTTTCCGGTGGTTCCGGTAATTCACTTGTGAGGTAAGCCTCGGAAAACGAACCTCCATAAAAGAATAGACCTCAACGCCATTGTCCCGCAGAGTAGAAATATATTTATCTCCAAGGCCCCAGCTTCCCACATCGTCGATAATCACCCTGACTTCCACCCCTTCATGGCTTTTTTCGATGAGCAAATCCTTTAGCCTGTTCCCTGCTTTGTCGTTATCGATAATATAATATTCGAGGTGAATATGATGTTTTGCTTTATGGATAGCTTCAAATTCCGCAGCAAATGTTTCCTCAGCCCCATTCAGTATTTTCAAATGATTCCCTGTGGTTAACAAGGCATCGGAATTATTGAGCAATAACCGGACAATATTCTTCTTATCGTGGATTTTTTCATCAATCCCGGAAAAAGTTTCCTCAAGCCGTCGAAGTTGCTGGAATGAAAATTTCCGGAAGGTGTTTAAACTCCGTAATCCCTTCCGCGAGAACAATTTCCGCTTGCGGTATTCCTGCCCGAAAAACAGGTAAAAAATCATCCCTGCTACAGGCAAAAGAACCAATACCAGTACCCAGGCTGCAGTCTTAAAGGGCGATCGCTTTTCCAAAATAATCATAATGGCTACCGGAATTGCGGTAACCAAAAACACCATAGAAAAAACAGACCAAAAGTCCAATGCGGGATTCATTTTTTTATTTTTTCAAAATCGCGGAATAAAATTCACCATTTTTCTGCTTATAAACAATTTTGGTACAGAATTCGTATTAAAAATTGTGTAAATATTAAAATGGGTAGATCATGAAACGAATTATATTTATCGTGGGAATCGTGGTTTTCTTTGCTTCGTGTAAAACACCAAAGAACGCGGTTAAGATTGAAAAAGAAAAAGATATTGAGGTTTTGGCAGAAGACTCCGTGGAATATGAAATGGAAACATTCGATTCAAAATTTGAAACCTGGTATGAGTTCCACAATAAACCTTCACAACATCGCTCCAAGGAGTATTACGAAGGGTGGAACAGGCAGTATGTTTCGGCTTGGAACAGCAACGCCAGCGACCCCAGCAAAAGTTGGTTCTTTGAGCCCATCATCGGGTATTATCCTACGGAAGATTACGGGTTTGAGTTGAATCATGAACTTTTCTACTATTTCCAGTATGTGGAGCGGGTTCTCAACATTCAAATTATGCCCGGGGGACCCAGGAATATCGTCTTTTAAGGGGAGTTCCGGAATACCTTCAACCGGTCTTCCCCGAACGACTCACTAACAGCCAGCTTTCCCCGGGGAAGCGGGGCCCGGATACCTTCATAAAAAAAGGTGTCTCCAATAAAAACATGTGCCTCATCCCAAAGACCTGAATGGAAAAACTGCTCCAGAAGGTATTGCCCCCCCTCCACAATAACCGAAAGAATGTGCTCCTGGTACAATGTTTCCAGAACCTGTGGAATCACCTGTTTGGCGAAATCGATTTTGACCAGCCGAACCACTCCGTCATCTAAATTCTTTTTCGCATTAAAGACCAGGGTTTTTACGGATTGGTCAAAAAGATTCAAATCCTTTGGCAACTTCAGGTTTTTATCCAAAACGGCACGGACAGGATTTTTGCCCGCCCAGTGGCGAACCGTTAATGAGGGATTGTCTTTTTCAGCCGTATTGGTCCCAACCAGAACAGCGCCCTCCTCTGATCTGATTTTATGAACCATCCGAAGCGCCAGGCTTCCCGTAATCCAGGTGGGCTCACCAAAATACTTCCTGCTCCGGTGAATGTCGATAAATCCATCCAGGGTTTGTGCCCATTTCAGAATAACATAGGGGCGCTGGCGTTCATGGAATGCAAAAAACCGTTTATTCAGCTCCCTGCACTCTTCCCTCAGCAAACCTTCAACAACTTCAATCCCTGCTTTTTTCAGCTTGTCAATTCCTTTTCCGGAGACTTCAAAGAACGGATCGGTAGTTCCAATAACTACCCGGGGAATCTTTTTAGCCACAATCAAGTCGGAACACGGAGGTGTAAGACCATAATGAGCGCAAGGCTCCAAACTGACATACAGCGTACTTTCCTCTAAAAGTCCGGGCCGTGAAACCTGTCCTATAGCATTGACTTCGGCATGTGGCCCTCCGTATTCCTGGTGAAACCCTTCCCCGATAATTTTCCCCTTATGAACGATAACACACCCCACCATCGGATTGGGTGCAACACTGCCGCTCCCCAGGGCGGCCAGCTCAAGGCAGCGATACATGTATTTTTTATCGATCTCCATTTCTCCGGGAAAAAGTATCTTTAACGCATCAAAAATAACACAATGGAGCCGACAATTCAATACATCCAAAAAGAATTAAAAAATTTATACCCCGCCGAAGAAATCAGGGGGTTCATCCGCCTGATTTTCGAGCATGTCTGCCAAATGAGCTATACGGAACAAATCCTGCGCAGAAAGGAGCATCTGGATGAAGCCTGCAAATCAAAAATTGAAGCCATTGTGAAGCGGCTCAAAACATTCGAACCGATTCAATACATTTTGGGAGAAACCGAATTTTTGGATTTATCCCTGAGAGTAAACGCATCTGTGCTTATCCCCCGCCCCGAAACCGAGGAGCTGGTGCAATGGATCATCGATTCCGGACATCCCTCGCTCTCCTCTGTACTCGATGTGGGAACTGGAAGTGGCTGCATAGCCCTGGCGCTCAAGAAAAGATTTAAATCAGCCCGTGTAACCGCCGTCGATTTTTCCGAAGAAGCGCTCAACACCGCCAGGGAAAATGCCCGGAAAAACCGTCTCAATGTAGAATTCTTCCGTGGCGATATTTTAAACTGGGAAAAAACAAACTGGGAAATGACCAGTCTCATCGTTAGCAATCCCCCTTATATCAGGAAAGAAGAAAGAAAAATGATGGCTCCAAATGTGCTTGACTACGAACCTGAACATGCCCTCTTTGTTCCGGATTGCGATCCACTGATTTTTTACCGGGAAATTGCCGGTCTGGCCGCTCAGAAACTCCGGAAAAAAGGATGGTTATATTTCGAGATCAATGAAAATTCCGGCACCCAAATGGAAGAACTGATGAAAAAGGCAGGATTTTTAAAGATTGAGCTCAAAAAGGATATCCGCGGAAAAATAAGAATGTTGCGCGCACAAAAATAATTTTCTGATTTTTTCCCTTCTTCCTTCAAAATATTCCTTTACATTCATTAAAAAAAATGAATCACTTTCCCAATTTTATGCGATATTAGCATTAGCAAACAACCTTAAACAGTGAAGAAATATTTTCAATTCATATTGATTGTCCTTAACTTATCGGTTACCGTGGGAATATTTATTTCTTACCTCTCGGTATACATTTCTCCAGCCTCTTTTTGGCCGCTCTCCTTCTTCGGACTGGCCTATCCTTTTCTGCTGACAGCCAACATTCTTTTCATGATATTATGGTTCCTCATCCAGCCCCGTTACTCCTTAATTTCACTTGCGGCTGTTTTGGTTGGAGCCGGATTTGTTTTCCGCTTTGTGCAAATAAAAGGAAAGATCATGGATAAAACGGATATCAAAGTACTTTCCTACAATGTTAACCACTTCACTGGAGAAGGCCACAATCAGCAGAAAGAAACCGCCCTTCAAATCACCGACTTTCTAAAAGCTGAACAACCCGATATCATCTGCCTTCAGGAAATTCGTTTGCGGAAAAACCGCATTTTCAATCTAAATGAAACCGTAAAAGAGCTGGACTTTATCCAACATTACCAATTTGCCCGGTCGAGCAGCACCTTTGGTTCTGCCACGCTAACCCGTTATCCCATCATTTTCATGGATGAAATCCGGTTCGAAAACTCCCGGAACATGACCATTTTTACCGACGTCTTAATCGGGGAAGATACAGTCCGGATTTTCAATGTCCACCTCCACTCCTATGGCATTGACCCACGCGAATACTCCATCATCGATTCCGGGGTGGTCTCTTCGGAAGAAGATTTAAAAGAAGCACGTGAAGTGGTTTCCAAACTAAAAAGAGGATTTCTGAGACGGGCCCGGCAGGCGCAGACCATCAGGAAATTCATCGAAGAATCGCCTTATCATGTCATTGTTTGCGGAGACCTCAACGATACGCCTGCCTCCTATTCCTATGGCCAGATAAGTAAAGAAATGAAAGATGCCTTTGTTGTTTCCGGAAAGGGACTTGGACAAACGTATGTGGGAAAACTGCCTTCATTCCGTATTGATTTTATTTTTCACAGTACAGGCTTCGACTCATTCAACTTCAAAACCCATCCTTTCATGAAATCAGACCATCTTCCTGTTTCATGCGGACTGATAAAAAAATAGATTCATTATCGGGAAGAAAGGAGTTCAAGCGCTGCCTTTTTATCCCTTTTCAACTGTTCTGAAAGCGCTTCCACTCCACTGAATTTCCTTTCTTCCCGGATACGGGCCATAAAAATCAGCGTAATCTCTTTGTTGTAAATATCTCCCTGAAAATTAAAAATATGCACTTCAATACTCCGGTTGTCTGCATTATTGTTAAAGGTTGGCCGGCTTCCAATATTGAGCATACCGGAATATTTCCTTCCGGAAAGATTAATTTCAACGGCATAAACTCCATAACCGGGAATAAGTTTATGCACGTCGGAGGATTCGATATTTGCGGTTGGAAAGCCGAGCTTCCGTCCGATGCGCTTCCCCTCAACTACCCTTCCGTGAAGCGTAAACGGATACCCCAGGTACTTGTTGGCCCGTGCAACATCCCCGTTTTGGAGTGCCTTCCGTATTTTTGTGGAACTCACATGCAATTCATCGATCAATAGCGCATCCAGTTTCTCGAGCTTAAACCGGTGCTCATCCGCACATTTCTTCAGGTACTCAAAACCACCTTCCCTGTTTTTCCCAAAACGGTGATCATAGCCCAGCACCAAACAATAGGTATTCATCTTGTCAACAAGAATATCCTTTACAAACTGCTGATAACTTAACTGGGAAAATGCCAGGGTAAACGGGAAAATGATCAGATGATCGATGCCCGAGCGGGCAAACAATTGTTTTTTCTCTTCCAGTGTGGTAAGCAACCGGAGATTATCCTCGCCGGGAGAGGTTACCTGTCGCGGATGAGGATAAAAAGTAAAAATCACCGACTCCCCGCTATATTTTCTGGCATAAGCCTTTAATCGCTGAATAACCCGCTGATGTCCCAGGTGAACTCCATCAAACGTGCCGATGGTAACCACCGGATTGCGGGCTTTAAAGTTATTGATGTCGTGGTATACTTTCACTGCTTTAAAAATGACAATCAACGAACATAAAATTTTTTTGCGAATAATTGTTCATTAAAATATGTTATTTTCCTGATTTGTTCGTTTTCGAATATGGGAATTTGTTAATTTTACGCCCTTGAATAAAAAAATGGCTATGAAGATCAGTAGGTTATTTTTGTTGGGAATAATGGCTGTTTTGCTGTTCACAGGATGCAGCAAAAAAGAAAATCAATTTTCCATAAGTGGAAATATTTCTCATGCCGATGGCCAGACCATTTACCTCGAAAAGTTGTTGGTTTCTTCTTCCCAGCCAATCGATTCAACCAAAATAGATAAGGATGGGGAGTTTGAATTTAAGGGAAAAACAGAGCAGCCGGGATATTACCTCCTGAAACTATCCGATTCAAAATTCATTACGCTGCTCGTGGATTCTGTGGAGCAGGTAACGGTAAATGCCGATGTGGCCAATTTTGAGCGCGATTATGATGTAGAAGGGTCCTATGGTTCAGTGCTGATAAAGCAACTGAACGACAATTTGAACAAAACCCTTCAAAAACTGGACTCCCTGGAATCACTCCACAATTTGTATCAGGGGAATCCGGATTATCCTGCACTGAAAAAACAGTGGGAAGAAGAAGCCCGCCGGATTAAAGCGGAGCAGTCTGAATTCTCTTCTCAGTTCGTTATGAACAACCCTTTTTCAATGGCAAGCGTACTTGCCTTGTATCAAAAATTCAATCAGCAGGATTACGTCATTAAGGACTTGCAAACCATGCGGGTTGCTGCTTCAGCGCTTCATTCCATCTATCCGGAGTCGCCCCATGTTAAAGCACTTTACCAAAACACGCTGCAAATCCTGAAAGAAGAGCAAAGTGCACAGATGCAGCAAATGATACAGGAGCAAGGGAGGAACAGCCCGGATATTGTGCTTCCCACACCCGAAGGAGAGGAGGTAATGTTATCTTCACTGCTGGGGAAAGTTGTTCTGGTGCAGTTCTGGTCGGCACTCGACCGGAGCTCACGCATCCAAAACGAAGCGCTTGCCGAAGCATACAGCAAATACAAAAACAAAGGATTTGAAATTTATCAGGTTAGTGTGGATGAAAACCGCATTGAATGGGTGGATGCCATTGACCAGGACCAATTAACATGGACCAATGTCGGGGATATGGAGGGAAGCATTCAGGCCGTAAACAGCTATAATGTTCAAAATATTCCCTTTAATTATCTGCTCGATGAAGAAGGGAAGATCATTGCCAAAAACCTGAAAGGACCTGCATTGGACAGGGCTTTGTCCCGTATCCTGAATTAACAGAGGCTTCCTTGCATCCTTAAATACTTTATCAAACTTGTTAGAAAAAGGAAAAATATATTTTGCCTCTGATGTCCACCTTGGGGCACCGGCACTGAAAAACAACCGCGAACGCGAAATGCTTTTTGTCCGGTGGCTCGATTCCATCCGCGATGATGTGGAAGCACTTTATCTCATGGGAGATATTTTTGATTTCTGGTATGAATACCGGAAAGTCGTGCCCCGCGGTTTCACCCGGGTCCTTGGAAGAATTGCCGATTTTACCGACCGCGGGATACCGGTCCATTTTTTCACCGGCAACCACGATCTATGGGTGTTCGATTACCTGCCTGCCGAAACGGGAATAACCCTGCACCGAAAGGAATGGATCACTGAGATCAAAGGGAAAAAATTTTTTTTAGGACATGGCGACGGCCTCGACCCCAAAGACAAAGGGTACCTCATCCTGAAAAAAATATTCATAAATAAACGCCTGCAATGGATATTTTCACGACTACATCCTAACTTTGCCTTTTTTCTTGCGCACCGTTGGTCTGAATCCAGCAGATTATCAAAGATTGACCAAAAAAAAGAATTTAAAGTTAAAAATGAAAGCATGTACAAATTTGCCCAAAACTTTTTAGAGCAGGAGTGGGCAGATTATTTTATCTTTGGCCATCGTCATGAAATGGCAAATGTAACGATCGGAGAAAACGCCCGTTTTATCTTACTCGGTGACTGGATTACCCATTTTTCGTATGGGATTTTTGACGGAAAAGCATTTAAATTGAGAAAATTTCAATAAAATACAGACAGTTGAAGATTGGCATATTATGGCAAAAGAAATTTATACAAGAATTATAGGTACAGGAAGTTATATTCCTCCCAGACAAATAAAAAACAACCATTTTCTGGATTATACTTTTTTTGACCAGGCCACTAAAAAAAAGATTGAAAAGTCGAATGAGGAGATCATTCAAAAATTTCATGAAATTACCAATATTGAGGAACGCCGTTATGTAGCCGACGACCAGGTGACATCCGATATCGCCGCCCTGGCTATTCAGGATGCCTGCCAAACAGCGGGCATAACCCCGGAAAGCCTTGATTTTATCATTATCGGCCATAACTTTGGGGATATCTATGATGGCAATGTCCGCTCCGATATGCTCCCGGGCCTGGCCAACAAGGTAAAAATGAAACTAAAAATCAAAAAACCTTCCTGTATTTGCCACGATGTAATATCGGGTTGCCCCAGCTGGACCCAGGGTATGATTACTGCCGATGCCTACATCAAAAGCGGATTTATGAAACGCGGAGTGGTCGTGGGCGCAGATGTGCTCTCCCGCATTTCCGACCCACACGACCGCGACTCCATGATATATGCCGACGGTGCTGGTGCTACCCTGGTGGAGGCTGTCGAAAGCAACGAACCTTCAGGTATCCTCTCGCACGCTTCCCGGTCCGATTCGGTAGTTTATGCCAACCTGCTGACACTCGGTGAATCAAACAATCCCGAACTGACTGGGAATGAGCTCTGGATAAAAATGGCCGGACATAAACTCTACATTTATGCCATTCAAAATGTACCCGGAATTGTGAAGGAAAGCATCGAAAAAGCAGGGATTGAACTCAGTGATGTCAAAAAAATACTCATTCATCAGGCCAACGAAAAAATGGATGAGGCCATTTTAAATGGTGTCTTTAAACTCTATGGTGAAAAAGAAATCCCCGATGGAATTATGCCCATGAGTATCCGAAAACTGGGCAATTCATCGGCTGCTACGGTTCCAACCCTGCTCGATCTCGTGCTCAAAGGAAAGATGGAAGGACACGAAATTAATGAGGGCGACCAC
>CAYTDH010000013.1:0-14401 GCA_964436325.1 uncultured Tangfeifania sp. | reverse complement strand
GAATGAATATTAATTCCATTGTGTATAAATGGTAAATGATTCATTAAAGAGCACCCTCTTTTAAAACCGGCTTTTTCGTTAACTTGCCCTCAAAATATCAAATTCAGGCAGATGGAATCCTATTTTGTATTTCTTTTATTGGGACTCGCGGTTGGAGCATTGGGAGCTTTTCTTTTTTTGCATTTGAAGAATCAACAAAACATCAGACAGGTAACCACGCATTTCCGCGAAAAAGAAAAACAACTGGAAAAGGAAAATCTGGAAAAAGAAAAAACCACCATGGCCTGGAAAGAACGGTACTTTGCACGTGAGGAAGAGACTACCCGGCAAAAGAAGGAACTCGAAATCTTACGAAAAGAAACCAACCAGCTTACCGGGCTCCTCGAAAAATCCAAAACCGAACGCCTTCACCTTCAGGAAAAACTGGAAAATCAAAAATCACAAATCCAGGAAATCCAGGAGAAATTCATTACCGAATTTGAAAATATCGCCGGAAAAATTCTCAAAACTAACAGTGCCGAATTTACTGCGGCCAACCGCAAAAATCTGGGAGAGGTACTGGCCCCTTTGAAAGAAAAACTTCAGCATTTCGAAAAAAAAGTGGAAGATACCTACCACAAAGGGCTGAAAGACCAAACCGATCTCCGGGCTGAATTAAAAAAACTTTACGAACTGAATGCACGAATCAGTGAAGAAGCAGGAAACCTGACCAAAGCGCTGAAAGGGGATGTAAAAAAACAGGGCTCCTGGGGTGAAATGGTTTTGGAACGTATTCTGGAACGGTCGGGATTGAATGAAGGCTTCCGGGGATACCAAAAACAGTGGAGCGATACATCTGACAAGGGACGGCGCATTCAACCCGACATCATCATTAACCTGCCCGATAACAAGCACATCATCATCGATTCCAAAGTGTCGCTTGTAGCTTATGAACGAACAGTAAACGCGCCCACCACTGAAGACCATACCCGGCACATAAAAGAACACCTGCTGAGTTTAAAAACACATGTAAAAACCTTGAGTGAGAAACATTACCAATCAGCCCAAAAATTAAACTCCCCCGATTTTGTCCTCCTCTTTATTCCGGTAGAGGCATCCTTTAGCCTGGCTATCAGGGAAGACCAGGAACTTTTCTCCTACGCATGGGACCAAAAAGTGGTGATTGTAAGTCCCTCTACCCTGCTGGCTACCCTGCGAACCATTGCATCCATCTGGCAACAGGAAAACCAAACCCGCAACGCCATTGAAATTGCACGGCAGGGCGGGGCACTTTACGACAAATTTGTGGGGTTCGTAAAGGATATGGAAAAAATTGGCAATAACCTCCAGATCACCCAAAACAGTTATTCCGATGCCATGGGTAAACTCTCCGAAGGCCGTGGTAACCTCATCCGTTCAACAGAAAAACTCCGGGAGCTGGGAGCCAGGGCATCCAAAAAAATTCCCGAAAAACTTCAGGGGTAACCCTACCTGTTATTTTGGAGAAATTCCAGAACTTTCCGGGAATCTTCCGCTGCATTGACCTGCTCATTCTTATACACAACGTCACCCTTTTTGTCGATGATGAAGGTCCACCGGTTAGCAGTAGTGCCACGCACGAGTTCGACCTGTTCCCCATCCACTTCACGGGTAATGGTCCCTCCATCCCGGGTAGGAACTCCAAATAAACGGGCAATCTCTCCGGACTCATCCGATAAAAGGGTGAAATTAAGGTTGTGAGCTTGCTTGAAAACCCGGAGCCCTTCGGAATTATCGCCGCTGACACCTACCACCACCGCATCTTCAGCGGTGAGATTCGTGCTTAAGTCGCGGTATGCACAAGCCTGGGCTGTACATCCCCCGGTCATGGCCGCCGGATAAAAATAAACCACCAGGTTGTTTTTACCGACATAATCCTTGACATCCCAGGTCAGGCCATCATCAGCCGCAGCACTAAATTCAGGGACCCGGTCACCAATTTGCAGGCCTTCGCCCGATTGCAAAAATCCTGCAAACGAAAAAATCATCCATAAAAAAAAGAGAAGTGCTTTCATCACGTAAAGTTTTTGTTTATCCACATCTAATACAGACAGAAGAAGAAATTGTTTCAGCGGTAGGAAAAAAATTCAATTTAAATTTTTGAAATCTCAGAATCTAAAGAATGGGTCAATTCTAAAAAAAAAATTATTGCCACCCGCCCCGAAGAGACAGGATTTCAAGAAGTATCGATTACAGATTTTATCTCTTCGTGATTCTTCTTCGTGGCTTTGTAGCATTTTTTTGTTTTCCCGATTTTTCAGAATGGACTTAAGGTTTAAAAACTACCTTAAGGAATCACCCTTCCGTTGCTTTCTCCTCCTGTACCTCCGGATACCGGCTATAATGAGCAAAATACCAACAACCAGGAGCAAAACATTGCCCCAAATGTATCCTTTTCCATAAGAACTCAATACCTCATAGTCGGAAACATACCGCCATCCCTGCAAAAGGGCAAGAAGTACAAAAAGTATTCCCGCCGTGAATAATAAAACATTCCTCATCGCTGTCTGCTAAAAAAAGAATGATGAACTACACTTGACTCTTCTCTTCAAAAAAAGAAACTACTTCGTTACCGTTGTTGTTGTTGGGGTGTAAATTCCACCGGTAATTGCATTTAGCAAACCATCCACAAATGTATGCTCAATGGTGACCTCATAGTCTTTGGTATCTCCTGCCATTTCAACCGGATCAGAAATATTTACCGGGGCCAGGCCATAAATCAGGTAATGATTTTTCTCTGTAAACTCTATACCGGTCTGGGGACCGTCACCTACAGTATAGGTATATGTATAGCAGGCGGTCATAAAAAGAAAAAAACCTGCAAAAACAGCAACTTGAAATAAAATTTTTTTCATAATGGTAATCTTTTAAATTTATTGTTAGCTAAAGTAATAAAAAATCACCTGACATCAGAGCTGTCCGATCAAATAATGCTCCGTACAGGGATTTTTTTTAGAGGAAACATCCAGTATCTTTAAAAAAACAGACTGGCAAGCAATGTAAAGGCAAGTCCGCAAACGGCAATAATGGATTCCATGACGGTCCAGCTTTGCAATGTTTGTTTCTCATTCATTCCCAAATACTTACCTACCAGCCAGAAACCACTGTCATTCACATGCGAAAGCAGAGTGGCACCGGAAGCAATGGCAAGCACCACCAGGGCACGCTGGGGGTCATTCAACCCGAATTCGTTTAAAACCGGAGCGATGATTCCTGCTGCAGTAATCATGGCAACGGTAGCAGACCCCTGGGTTACACGCACTACAGCAGCCAAAATCCACGCCAGCAAAATAGGAGGAAGAGCCGAATCCGACATGGACTCCGCCATAATTTTGCCTATCCCGCTATCCACCAAAATTTCCTTTAATACGCCACCGGCTCCCGTTATCAATATGATAATGCCGGCAGGACCCAGGGCTTTGGTACTCAAGTCAAGGACTTTTTGTTTGCCCATTCCTCTTTTAATGCATAAAAACCAGGAGGCAATAAGGGTGGCAATAATCAGGGCCGAAAAAGGATGTCCGATAAATTCAAGAACATCGGTAAAAACAGAAGCCCTGACCCACTCCTTTTCCACGGCGAGGCCGGTAAACGTATTGACAAGAATCAATACAAGCGGAATGGAAATAACGACCGCGATCAGCCGGAAAGGAGGGGCACCCACCCCTTCTGCCTCTTTGGGAGCGGATTTGAAATCGAAGGGAGGAGTGAGGTAAATCTTTTTCGATATGTAATTGCCCCAGACAGGCCCGGCAATAACGGCGGTGGGAAACCCCAAAATGATGCCAAAAAAAATGACCCAGCCTAACTGGGCGTTGATAATGTCCGAAACAGCTACCGGACCGGGTGTGGGGGGAATAAAGCTGTGCGTTACTGCCAGTCCGGCAAGCAAAGGAATGCCATAGTAGAGCAACGAACGCTTGGTATCGCGCGACAAAGCATAAATAATGGGTACAATAATGATAAACCCAACATCGAGAAAAACCGGAATAGCCACCACAAAACCGGTAATGACCATTGCCCAGGATGCACGATCTTTTCCAAACTTATTCACGAGGTAATGCGCCAGCGATTCTGCTCCTCCTGAGCTCTCAAGCATCTGGCCAAAAATTGCACCCAGTCCAACAACAGTAGCAACAAAGCCCAGCGTACCAGCCATCCCTTCCTGAATTGAAAGGGTAACCTCGCTCAGAGGCATCCCTGATACAATACCCACATATATTGCGGTAATTAACAGCGAAATAAAAGCACTGACTTTAAGTTTCAGCACCATAAACAGTAACAGGCCAACAGCAGAAATTACAATAAACAGTAAAAAAGGTGTGGTCATTTCGTTTCAATTGGAATTTTCAAGGTAAAGTTATCATTTCGTTCACATTTTACAAACGGTTCAACAACTCAGGATTTTACCCGGTTCCGGTAATTCCGGGGTGAGATGCCCATTTTCTTCTTAAAATCCTTGGTGAAATAATAGGGATCGCTGTAGCCCAGATGAAAAGAAATCTCCTTAATCTTCATGGAAGTATAATCTAAAAACTCACAGGCCTTTAAAATTTTCAGATGCGAAAAATAACTCAACGGGGAATAATTGGTTTCCTTCTTGAAAAGGGTGGTGAAATAGGTGGCAGAATAGCCCACTTCACGCGCTATTTCATTGAGCGTCAACTTCCGGTTAAGATTATTATTCAGAAAGTGAAGCGCTTTGCGAACCACCGGATTGGAATCATCGGCCAGGTCATCGCTGGTCCTGTGAGCATAAAGAAAGGTGGCCAGAAGATGGCCAAAACAGTAATTGATGTACACCAGTTTTTCATCATGAAATCCTTTGGCAAGATTATTAAAAATCTCCTCGAATAACATTTCGCGGTTCGCCACCATATTGTTCACGGAGGGTACCAGGTTTCTGACAACCGAAAATTCATCACGCAGCATTTTCGTTCTCCCACCGTTAAAAAAAACCACGTAAAACCTACTATTCGCCTCGCTTACCTGGAAATACTTAAATTCATCCCCCTGGGGAATGACAAAAAACTGGTCGTGCGAAACAGGTATCTGCTCACCTGAAATAACCACAATTCCCTGACCGGAAGTACAAAATGCCAGCATGTTATCCTTCAGCCTACCCTTTGACCTCCAGGGTGTTGCACGTCCCACCTCAATTTTCCCGATTTCGGTGAAATAAAGTTCGCTGATAAATGCACCCGCTTTCTGCTCATTTACCAAAGGATAAGGCAATTTATAGTATCGAAGCTCTTTTACCACAGCACAGTAATGATTAACAATTCCCAAAATAAAGTAATATTTTCCATCTTTTTCAAAAAAAATACTATTTTCTACACGGTAGATTCCCTTTACTTTTGTAAAAATCAAAAAATTAACCGGAAAACATGAGTGAACTATTATCAAAAATCTCAGATTGCATTGAGTTTGGAAAAATCAATAAAGCCGCTCCCTTTCCTCCCCAGATGAAAGGTCAGGATGGGGCAGATGAACTTACGAAGCGGGCCCTGGATGAGGGGCTTAAGGCCCAGGAGATATTAACCGGCGGGTTAATGGTGGGGATGGAAAAAGTGGGAATTAAGTTCCGGGAAAACAAAGTATTTGTTCCCCAGGTATTAATGTCTGCCAAAGCCATGAACACTGCTATGGTCCATTTAAAGCCATTCTTCCTTTCCGGCGAAGTAAAACAGAAGGGAACATTTATCATTGGAACCGTAGAGGGGGATTTGCACGATATTGGCAAAAACCTTGTTTCCATGATGGTGGAAGGAAATGGCTGGAAAGTTGTTGATCTGGGCACTGACGTTAAGGCCGATCAATTTGTGGAAGCTGCGAAGGAACATGAAAATGCTTTTGTGGGATTATCGGCCCTTCTGACCACAACCATGGTCAATATGGAAAAAATCACCAAAGCCATCAAAGAGGCCACACCCGATGTAAAAGTTGCGGTAGGTGGGGCACCGGTCAATGAAGACTTTTGCACAAAAATCGGGGCAGACGCTTATTCGCCCGATCCACAGGGTTTGGTGGAATACCTCAATTCACAAGTAGCTTAGTCGTTTTACCTTCCCCTTTTCGCCCGGCGGATAAAACCGCACTTTTTGGTTTCGTAAGGCATGCTGCTTAACGAAGATGGGGAAAATATATCCGTTAATCAAAAAAACAAATCCATTCTGCCTGAGTAGAATGCATGAATACAGTTATACAACATGAAAGGATTGGAATTAATAAAAAAAGCATTTGCCCTGGAACCCGTTGACCGTATCCCATGGGTCCCGTTTGTGGGGGTTCACGGAGGTTTTTTAACCGGACAGGATGCCGAAACGTACCTGAAATCTTCGGAAGAAATCGTTAAAGGAGTCAGCAAAGCCATTGAAGAATACAATCCGGATGGCATTCCGGTGGCTTTCGATTTGCAGATCGAGGCCGAGGTATTAGGCTGTGAGTTAAAATGGTCCGAAACAGGCCCACCCGCTGTTGTTTCGCATCCCCTGGCAGAAGGGAAATCACTGGATGACCTGTCCATCCCGTCATTGACAGACGGCCGGATTGGGCTTACTATGGAAGCTGCTAAAATCCTCCGCGAAAAATATCCGGATATCGCCCTTTATGGACTTATTACCGGCCCTTTTACCCTCGCACTCCATTTGATGGGTACCGACATATTCATGAAATTATTTGAAGCCCCGGAAGAGGTGAATGACGTTATGGACTTTTGCACCGATGTCGGAATAAAAATGGCGCAATACTACATGGATGCCGGCTGCGACATCATCGCCGTAGTGGACCCCATGACAAGCCAAATCGATCCGGTAACTTTTGAAACATTTGTCACTCCGTATGCGGTCAAAATTTTTGATTTCATAAGAGAACAGAAAAAGAAAAGTTCCTTTTTTGTCTGCGGCCATGCCCAGCAGAACATAGAGGCCATGTGCGACACCAAGCCCGACAATGTCTCTATAGATGAAAACATTCCCTTGGATTTTGTGAAGGACATTGCGCTCAAAAAGGGAATCAGTTTCGGCGGAAACATGAAACTAACCGTGGTCTTGCTGATGGGAAACCAGAGCGATTGCCAGGAACATGCACTTGAATGCCTGGACATGGGGGGAAATACGGGTTTTATCCTGGCTCCCGGTTGCGACCTCCCCGCAGAAACACCCCCGGAAAACCTCAAAGCCGTAACTGAACTGGTCCACGACCCCTATCAGCAGGATGTGGTAAGGGAACTGGAAAAGAAAGAGGTTACCCGCGAAATCTTCAACATGAAGGATTACGGTCAGTCAGAAAAAGTCATCGTGGACATCATTACCCTGGATTCCGAATCATGTGCCCCCTGCCAATACATGGTTGAAGCGGTTAAAAGAGTAGCTCCCCATTTTGAAGGAGTAGTGGAATGGCGCGAACACGCCATCAAAAAAATGGATGCCGTGAACTTTATGTCTTCGCTGATGGTCAAAAACATTCCGACAATCTGCATCGACGGAAAAATTGCTTTTGTCTCTCAAATTCCCCCCGAACGGGAACTGGTGGCTGCAATCCAGAAAAGAATCAACGAAAAACTCAAACTGAGAATCCGGTCAAAACGCAGTGAAGTCCTTATCCTTTGCGAAGAGGAGAGCCAGAGCAGTGATATCAATGAAAAAGTAAAGAGGGCACTCACAGAACTGGGTAAAGACACAGAGATCAAGATATTGACAGGCAAAAAGCAGATGGCGGCTTATGGAATAACCGAGGGGCCTGCTGTTATTGCCGTGAATTATAAAATCAAATCACAAGGCACCTCTCCGTCGCTGGAGGTGATTAAAGAGTGGATCAAGGAACTGTAGGCATTTTTTTTACCTTTGTTTAGAAAAAGACAATTATGGGAAAGATTCTGGACAAAATTAAAGAGGGAAAGATACTGGTTTCCGATGGGGCCTGGGGCACATTCCTGCAGGAAAAGGGCCTGGAACCGGGAGAATGCCCTGAAGAGTGGAACCTCACCCATCCTGATGAAGTCGTTGATATCGCCCAACGTTACATCCAATCGGGGGCCGACATGGTGGAAACCAACAGTTTTGGAGGTTCCCGGTTTAAACTGGAAAAATTTGGGTTGGCCGGCAAAGTCTTTGACCTAAACAGAGCGGCGGCGGCCCTTAGCAAAAAGGCTGCCGGCGAAAAGTTTGTTCTGGGGTCCATTGGCCCTACCGGCAAAATTCTCATGATGGGCGAAGTTACCAGACAAGAACTTTACGATGCCTTCAAAGAACAGGCTGAAGGACTCGAGGCCGGTGGGGCCGATGCCATTATGGTTGAAACCATGACCGACCTCGAGGAAGCCACCCTGGCTGTGAAGGCCGCAAAAGAAAATACCCGTCTGGAGGTTTTTTGTACCATGACCTTTGAGAAAACCCTTTCGGGTGAATACCGCTCAATGATGGGGGTTTCTCCTTCCGAAATGGTAGAACCCATTATCCGGGCAGGAGCCGATTTAATTGGTGCCAATTGCGGAAACGGAATTGAAGGAATGGTTGGCATCGTTGAGGAAATACGCAAGGTGAATACAGACATCCCGGTGCTGGTCCATGCAAATGCGGGAATGCCGGTTTATCAGGAAGGAAAAACGGTTTTTCCCGAGACTCCCGGTGAAATGGCCCGTATGGTGCCTCAAATTATTGCGGCAGGAGCCAATGTTATCGGCGGATGCTGCGGAACCACACCCGACCATATCTGCAAACTGCGTGACGTCGTTAACGGGAAGAAATAATCCCTTCCCCGGTGTTCGTTTATTTTCCTTCACGCTTTTTGCCCTGAAACCTCCCCGGACCTGAACGGAAAAAAGGGAAAACAATGAATATAGCATGAGCAAAATACCATTCCATATCGTCTCGGGTTTTTTGGGAAGTGGAAAAACCACCTTCCTGAAAAAAATCATAAAAGAGTACTCCGGAAAATATAAACTGGGAATCATTCAGAATGAATTTGCTCCTGCCAATATCGATGGAGTGGAACTGAAAAAATCGGATTCCCCATTTGATTTGCTCGAAATCAATAACGGCTCTGTCTTTTGCGTCTGCCTTTTGGGAGATTTTGTCCGTTCGCTCGAAAAATTCATTGAGGAATACCGCCCCGAGATCCTGATTATCGAAGCCTCTGGCCTCTCCGATACCACCTCCATTTCCGAGGTACTTTCCAGCGGAAAGCTGGCTGAACAGATATTCCTCGCTTCCAACTGGTGCATCGTGGATGCCCCCAACTTCAGCAAAACCGGCATGATGAAACAACGGGTAATTCAGCAAATCAGAATGGCCGATGTTATTCTCATCAACAAAACAGACCTGGCAAAAAAGGAAACTCCCGGGCTAAAAGCGGAGATCAAAAAACGGAATCCTTTTGCTGAAATAAAAGAGAGTGTTTATTGCAACATTGATTTTGATGTGGAAAAAACACCCGTTTCCAAATTCTATATGGGATCAGAAAAAGCCATGGGAAGACCCCAGGTGCAATCCATGGTGTTAAAATCGGGACGCCGTCTAAACCCGGAATCCCTCAATACATTCCTTCAAAAATGGGCTCCAAAGGCATTTCGCATAAAAGGTTTTGTGAATACCAAAGACAACAAAACCCTTGCTGTTCAATGCACTTTCGGACAAATAGAATTAAGCGAAACGGACACCTTGTTTGGCCCTTCTGAACTGGTGGCCCTAACCGATCAATTCACGTTGCGCGAGTGGAACCGATCGTTTAAAGCACTCTCGTGAATCTCCAAACTGTATCCCATTTTGTTAACCTGAACAAAAAACAGCATTGAAAATCTGATATTTCATCTCCTTAATTCTTAGAAACAATTTAAATTACCTATTTTCGTTCTTTCCCATTTGGGAGTAATTGGCTGTTCGTCTACATTTGTGCCAATTAATAAAAATATCAACTGAAATAAAGATTTGATTTATGAGCAATTTTTTAACCGCGTCAATTGGCAGAAAGTTCTTGATGAGCATCACAGGTCTTTTTTTGGTGGTCTTTATTGCTGTCCACTTGACGATCAACCTGTTATTAATTTTCGATGACAGCGGAGACCTTTTCAACCAGGCAGCTCATTTCATGACTACAAACCCCGTCATCAGGATCGTTGAGCCATTATTAGGCCTCGGTTTTCTCATTCATATTCTTTGGTCTTTTTACCTGGAATACCAAAACTGGCGATCGCGTCCGGTGAAATATAACAAAAAGAATACAGCAGCAACAAGTTCCTGGGCATCACGAAACATGCTGGTCCTTGGTGCAATGGTACTTGCTTTTCTGGTAGTTCACATCATTAATTTCTATTGGAAAATGAGGGTCACCGGAGATCCACTGCTTGAGGAAGTGATCATTAACGGGGAACATATGGAAAATGCCTACGCACTTGTTTCAACCCTTTTTATAGAAAGCATTGTTTACGACATCATATACATTGCTGGTGCCGTTTTCCTGGGATTCCACTTGTCACACGGGTTCTGGTCTGCTTTTCATACCCTTGGTTTGAGCAACAACAACTGGATGGGGAGGCTGAAAGTTCTGGGCATTATTTACGCAGTGATTGTTACTGCCGGTTTTTCAATTATTCCGTTGTACTTCCTCATTAAATTTTAGAACTGAAAAAGGATTGTGATATGAGCATATTAGATTCAAAAATACCCGAAGGGCCCCTGGCCGAGAAATGGAACACGCATAAAGCCGCGATAAAAGTGGTGAGCCCGGCCAACAAAAGAAAACTCGATATTATTGTTGTAGGAACAGGACTGGGAGGAGCATCTGCGGCTGCCTCCCTGGCCGAACTGGGATACAATGTAAAAGCATTCTGCTATCAGGACAGTCCGCGGCGCGCCCACTCCATTTCTGCGCAGGGAGGGATCAATGCCGCCAAAAATTACCAGAACGACAACGACTCGGTTTTCCGGCTTTTTCACGATACCATTAAAGGAGGAGATTACCGGTCGCGCGAAGCCAATGTTTACAGGCTGGCAGAAGTTTCTCCCAATATCATCGACCAATGTGTTGCACAAGGTGTTCCCTTTGGGCGGGAATACGGAGGATTGCTTGCCAACCGTTCTTTTGGAGGGGTTTTGGTGAGCCGCACCTTTTATGCCCGCGGACAAACAGGACAGCAGCTCCTGCTGGGAGCCTACCAGGCATTGAACCGGCAAATATCAAAAGGAAATGTGGAAATGTTCAGCCGGCACGAAATGCTCGATCTGGTAAAAATCGACGGCAAAGCCCGGGGAATTATTGCCCGCGACCTGGTGTCAGGGGAAATTAAACGCTTTGGTGCTCATGCGGTGGTGGTGGCAACAGGAGGCTACGGAAATGTATTTTTCCTCTCTACCAATGCCATGGGAAGCAATGGCTCAGCAGCCTGGCAATGCTACAAAAAAGGAGCACTCATGTCAGACCCCAGCTTCGTGCAAATCCATCCCACCTGTATTCCGGTCCATGGCACCCAGCAGTCCAAACTGACACTCATGTCTGAATCGCTCCGGAATGATGGCCGCGTTTGGGTTCCAAAGAACAAGGAAGATGCCGAAAAAATACGTAACGGTGAAATCGGTGCCAATGACATCCCCGATGAAGACCGTGATTTCTATCTCGAACGCAGGTATCCTTCCTATGGGAACCTGGTTCCCCGCGACGTTGCCTCCAGGGCTGCCAAAGAACGCTGCGACAATGGATTCGGTGTCAACCCTGAAGGAAAAGCGGTATTCCTCGATTTTAAATATGCCATCGAACGCCTCGGGAAAAATGTCATTGAAGCCCGGTATGGAAACCTTTTCCAGATGTATGAAAAGATTACCGATGTAGACCCCTATAAAGAACCCATGATGATCTATCCGGCCATCCACTATTCCATGGGAGGTAACTGGGTAGACTATAACCTGATGACCACCGTTCCCGGTCTCTATTCCATCGGGGAAGCCAATTTCTCCGATCACGGAGCAAACCGGCTCGGTGCCTCGGCTCTTATGCAGGGACTTGCTGACGGGTACTTTGTACTCCCTTATACCATTGGCGATTACCTGGCTGATGAAATCCTCACCCCGCGCATCGATACCAATGCCCCCGAATTTGAAGAGGCCGAAAAAGCTGTAACCCAAAAACTGGAGAAGCTTTTTAACATTAACGGCTCCAAACCGGTGGACTATTTCCACAAAAAGCTTGGCCATGTAATGTGGGACTATGTAGGAATGTCGAGAAATGAAGAAGGACTGAAAAAAGCCATTGAAATGATCCGGGAAATCCGTGAAGAGTTCTGGAAAGATGTGAAGATAACAGGCGAACTGAACAACCTGAATCCTGAACTGGAAAAAGCCGGAAGGGTGGCCGACTTCATCGATATTGGCGAACTGATGGCACATGATGCATTGGACCGGAATGAATCATGCGGCGGCCACTTCCGCGAAGAGTCTGTAACCGAAGAGGGAGAAGCCAAACGTGACGATGAAAATTTCGCTTATGTCTCCTGCTGGGAATACCAGGGCGAAGGGAAAGAACCGGTATTGCATAAAGAAGATTTGGTGTTTGAAAATGTCAAATTAACGCAAAGAAGTTACAAGTAAAAAAGCAATAAAAATGGCTGATAAAATTCTTAAAAAACTCAATATAAAAGTCTGGAGGCAAAACAGGCCCGATGAAAAAGGAAAATTTGAAACCTACACCATTGAGAATATTTCAACCGGTTCCTCTTTTCTGGAAATGTTGGATATTTTGAATGATAAACTGATTGAAGAAGGGAAAGATCCCGTTGCCTTCGACCACGACTGCCGCGAAGGAATCTGCGGAGCGTGCAGCCTTTATATTAACGGCCGTGCCCATGGCCCCGATACGGAAGTGACGACCTGCCAGTTGCATATGCGAAAATTCAAAGAAGGGCAGACCATTACCATTGAACCCTGGCGCGCAGGAGCTTTTCCGGTCATCAAAGACCTGGTGGTCGACCGCACAGCATTCGAAAAAATCCTTCAGGCCGGAGGTTATATCTCTGTGAACACCGGGGGTATACCCGATGCCAATGCCATTCCTGTACCCAGCGAAGACACCGAGGAAGCCATGGACGCAGCAGCATGCATTGGCTGCGGAGCCTGTGTCGCTGCCTGTAAAAACTCTTCCGCCATGTTGTTTGTTTCAGCCAAAGTATCTCATCTGGCCAAACTGCCCCAGGGGAAAGTGGAAGCCAAAAAACGGGCCCGCAATATGGTGGCCAAAATGGATGAACTTGGATTCGGAGGTTGCACCAACACTGGTGCCTGCGAGGTGGAATGCCCCAAAAGCATTTCCATAACCAATATCGCACGCCTCAACCGCGAATACCTTTCAGCAAAGTTTAGTGAATAAAATCATAATTTAACGGTATTTATCAAAAAGCTTTCTCAACCAGGGAAAGCTTTTTGTTTTATTCACAGTCGCTTGTGCATAAAATAAAGAGCGAAGGGTTTCCTCTGGTGCTCAAAATCCCTATCTTCGCATCAGCTCAAAAGAAAATTCGCTATGCCATACCGTCGATTGCCCACTACCGATAAAGCGCGTTTCCGCGCCCTCAATGCCGCCCTGACCATGGCGGAAAAAAGAAATGACAACCGCCTTGCCTTTTCAAAGCATACCCTCTATGAACTCAAAAATATAAAAACGGCCTTTGAGAATGACTTAACCCATTACGAACTCAACGCCAATATCGAATCTGAAAAAAGTGGCGCCTATAAAAAAGGATGGGATAAAGCACGGCTTTACGTTTCCCACTTCATCAAAGTACTATACATGAGCATTGAACGGGAAGAGATGAAAGAAGGGGAACTCGTTCATTACGGATTGGAGGATCAGGATATGAAAGTACCTTCCCTCGCCAATGAAGAGGAGGTGATCCATTGGGGCTGGAAAATCATTGACGGGGAGCAAAAGCGAAGGCAAAAAGGGGGCAGTCCATTTTATAACCCTTCGGTTGCCCTGGTGAAAGTACAAATAGAAAACTTTCAGGATGCTGCGATCTTTCAGAAAAACCTCAAAAGAAACACCCGGCGTTCCTTCGAAAAAATCCAGAAAACCCGCAAAGAAACCAATGCATTTATCCAACGCCTTTGGACGGAAATCGAAGAGAATCTCACCGGGGATTCTCCCAAACACAAAAGACAACAAGCCCAGGATTACGGAGTGGTTTATGTTTTTCGCCGGAAAGAAAGAAGAAAATTGAAACAAGAAGATTTACAAGTAGACCTGCTGTTTGAATTCAACTGAAATCCCCTGGGACGATTCCATGTCAATGAAGCTGCTGCCATGCAACCTTGAGATGTTATTCCGAGTCCCTACCCAAAATTCTTGGCATAATGAGAAGATGACAGATAAATTATTTCTGTCATTTGTTCCACAGGTA
>CAYTDH010000012.1:0-27470 GCA_964436325.1 uncultured Tangfeifania sp. | reverse complement strand
AAGCATACTGCAATCCCTTTTCATAGGTGTTTTTTGCGACGGTCCAAACATTTTTACGCGCTCCGAAATAACCTTTCGTCCTCTTCAGAATTTTTTTTCTCCGGGCACGTGATGCTGCATGATTTACACTTCTTGGCATACTTTTTACTTTTTTGGTAATCGGCGTCTCCACCATCCGGCGGAACACTTCAAAGCACAATCACCTGGTTAATTACTCATTTTTTTTGATAAAAATTATTTCATGTTCAGCAAAAGTTTCACATTTCCCTGACTGGTTTTGTCAACGGTGGTCCAGTATCCGAGGTTCCGTTTCCTTTTTTTACTTTTTTTGGTCAGAATGTGGCTTTTGTAGGCATGTTTCCTCTTTATTTTACCCGTTCCGGTCAATCTGAAACGTTTTTTTGCACCGGAATTTGTTTTCATTTTTGGCATAATCCTACTTTCTTAGATGTGTTCAACAACCTGTATTATTTCTTTTTAGGTGAAATTATCATTGTCATTCTTTTTCCTTCCAGCCGTGGCATCTGTTCAACGGTCCCTAAATCTTCAAGGGCAGTGGCCAGTTTTAAAAGTAAAATCTCTCCCTGCTCTTTAAACAGGATCGATCGTCCTTTAAAAAACACATAAGCCTTCACTTTGGCCCCTTCTTTCAGGAACTTTTCTGCATGCCTCAACTTAAATTCAAAGTCATGGTCATCCGTATGCGGGCCAAAACGAATCTCCTTGACAACGATTTTGACCGCTTTGGCTTTCATCTCTTTTTGTTTCTTTTTCTGCTGGTAGAGAAACTTGGAATAATCCGTTATTTTACATACCGGCGGATCCGCTTTGGGAGAAATTTCCACCAAATCCAATTCCATTTCATCGGCCAGCTTCAACGCTTCCCTTACGGGGTAAATCCCCGGGTTCTCAATATTATCGCCCACCAAACGTATTTGGGGAGCAGATATATACTTATTAATCCTGTGTTGTGGTCCACGATCTTTTCTCCTATATGGCGATCGTCCCGGACCTCTTCTTTTAATAGCTATTTTAAAGTCCTCCTATATTTAGTTAGTTATACAATCCTGATAATTGATCTCTAACTTCCTTTTCAAGAAAATCAGCAAAATCACCGACTTTCATCGTCCCCTTGTCTCCTTCCCCCTGTTTACGAACAGAAACAGTTTCTGCTTCTGCCTCTTTCTCTCCAACAATGAGGAGATAGGGTATATGCTTCAGTTCGTTGTCGCGTATCTTTCTACCAATCTTTTCGTTACGATCATCAACAACGGTGCGAATATCGGAAATATTTAGAATATTTGAAACTTTTCGGGCATATTCATTGAACTTTTCACTTATTGGTAAAACAACAGCCTGCTCTGCTGCAAGCCATATGGGGAATTTTCCGGCAGTATGTTCGATGAGCACTGCAACAAAACGTTCCATCGAACCAAAAGGAGCACGATGAATCATAACGGGTCGATAACGTTTATCATCCGAACCAACATATTCAAGGTTGAAACGCTCAGGCAGATTGTAATCCACCTGAATGGTTCCCAATTGCCAGCTTCTTCCCAGCGCATCTTTAATCATAAAGTCGAGCTTTGGCCCGTAAAAAGCAGCTTCCCCGATTTCGGTTACGGTTTTCAATCCTTTCTCTTCACAGGCTTCAATAATGGCCTGCTCCGCCTTGTCCCAGTTCCCGGGCTTGCCTATATATTTTTCGGGTGTCTTCGGGTCGCGCAGCGAAATCTGCGCCGTATAATCTTCAAAACTTAACGCTTTGAAAATGATAAAAATAATATCGATTACTTTTTTAAATTCATCTTTTAACTGATCGGGACGGCAAAAAATGTGGGCGTCATCCTGGGTAAACCCACGTACACGCGTGAGCCCGTGAAGTTCCCCACTTTGTTCGTACCGGTAAACGGTGCCGAACTCGGCCATACGGACAGGCAAATCTTTGTAAGAATGGGGTTTTGCTTTATAAATCTCACAATGGTGCGGGCAATTCATGGGTTTCAACAGGTACTCTTCGCCCTCGGCAGGTGTTGAAATGGGTTGAAACGAATCCTTTCCATATTTATCGTAGTGTCCGGAAGTTTTGTATAACTTAACATCCCCAATATGAGGGGTCATCACCTGATCATATCCGTATTTTTTTTGCACTTTCTTCAAAAAGTCTTCCAGAAGCATCCTCAGTTGGGTACCCTTGGGCAACCAAAGAGGTAACCCCTGCCCTACCGCTTCAGAGAAGGTAAACAATTCCATCTCTTTGCCAATCTTCCGGTGATCACGTTTTTTGGCTTCTTCCAGCATCTCCAGATATTCCGTCAGCATTTTTTGTTTCGGGAAAGTAATGCCGTACACCCGGGTAAGCATCTGGTTTTTTTCATCGCCCCTCCAATAAGCACCGGCAAGGGATGTTAGTTTTATGGCTTTTATATAGCCTGTGTTGGGAAGGTGTGGCCCCCGGCATAAATCGGTGAAATTCCCCTGTTCATAAAGGGTAATGGTGCCATCTTCCAATTCACTTATCAACTCCTGTTTCAGTTCATCATTCTTTTTGGTGAACATTTCCATGGCGTCCTTCTTGGAAATCTCTTTCCGGACAATATCGTTCTTTTGACGGGCAAATTCGAGCATTTTTTGCTCGATTTTCTGCAAATCTTTTTCCGTAAGCTGCTGCCTGTCAGGAAGGTCAATGTCATAATAAAAACCCGCATCAACTGTTGGCCCAATGCCAAATTTGGTTCCGGGATACAACTGCTCAATGGCTTCGGCCATTAAGTGAGCCGATGAATGCCAGAAGGCTTCTTTCCCCTCCCTGTCTTCCCATGTATGCAATTTAACATGCGCATCTTTGTCAATCTTCCGGGTCAAATCCCAAATCTCCCCGTCTACCGATACCGACAAAACATCTTTTGCCAATCGGTTTGAAATGGAACGGGCTATCTCCAGGCCTGTTACCGGTTCCGGAAACTCTTTTACACTTTCATCAGGAAGGGTAATTCTTATCATCTTTTTATTTTCTGTTTTTTTAAGATTTGCAAAGATAATGATTCATTCAAAAAATTCACCAGTCAAAACTTTTAGTTTAGGAATAATAACCGTGTTACCTGAAGGATGTTCAAATCAATAAAAGACAAATTGTGAAATTGTGAAATGGAAAAATTGTGAAATTGATAAAGAGGAATGGCAGGATTGAACCGTGTTTAATCCTACCCAAACGGTTACAACATGCAAATAACGCTAAATGAAACAGTCGGGAATTTCCCCACCAATTAAATTCTGATTATTTTTGAGCTTTTTATCGCCTCTCACCTGATGAGTGGGAGAAAACCAAAGAAAATATAAAGAATCATGAAGAAAATAGCATTTATCCTGTTCTCAATTCTGGTGGTAATGGTTTCCAATGCCCAAAAAGGCCATGAAATAACCCTGGAAGATATTTTCAAAGATGGCACTTACCGGTCTGAATCGGTTAAAGGGTTACGTTCCATGAATGATGGTGTGCATTATACCACCATGGAAAACCGGACTAAGATTGTCAAAAACAGTTATGCAACAGGAGAAGAGGTGGCGGTTATATTCGATATAACTCAAATAGAAAACGCGCCCATCAATTCTTTTTCCGATTATGAATTCAGTGAAGATGAAACCAAAATTCTTTTAACCACCGAAAGAAAAAAAATTTACCGGCGTTCTTTTACGGCCCGCTATTATGTTTGGAACATCCTGACCGAGGAATTTTTCCCGCTTTCCGAAAATGGTCCTCAACAAGCGGCTACTTTTTCACCCGACGGAGACCGGATCGCTTTCGCCAGGGACAATAACCTGTTTATAAAAAACCTGAAATTCGGAAGTGAAAGCCAGATTACCTTCGACGGCAAAAAAAATGAAATCATTAACGGAATTCCGGATTGGGTATATGAAGAAGAATTCGGATTCAATAAAGCCTTTTGGTGGTCACCCGACAGCGAATTCCTGGCTTACATTCGTTTTGATGAAACGGAAGTCCGGGAGTTCAGCATGACCATGTACGCGGGAGAAAATCCCAGATTTGAGGAAAACACCCCTTACCCCGGGGAAGAAAGGTTCAAATACCCCAAAGCGGGAGAAAAAAATTCCACCGTTTCGGTTAAATCGTATGAGTTGTATTCACGGAAGACCATTAATGTGGATTTAGGTGATTTGCCGGATTTTTACATCCCCCGGCTGAACTGGACTCCCGATGGAGAAGAGCTTGTAGTGATGCGGATGAACCGCTGGCAAAACCAGCTTGATGTTCTTTATGCCAATCCGTATACCGGGGATTCAAGAATCATTTTTACCGAAAAAAACGACAAGTACATCAGTGAAGAATTTCTCGACGCATTTACCTACCTCGATGATGGTCGTTTCGTTGTTACCAGTGAAAGAGACGGGTGGTCTCATCTCTATCTGTATGACCAGGCTGGTTTTGAGCAGGGCCGGCTTACCGAGGGCGAATTCGATGTTACCGCTTTTTATGGGTACGATGATGAGGAGGAGCTTTTTTACTATCAGGCGGCTGCCGAATCACCGCTTCGAAGGGAAGTCTATTACACCAGTAAAAACGGTGAGAAGAAAGGCAAATTATCAACTCTGGAGGGAACAAACAGGGCCGATTTCAGTGCCAATTTCGGTTATTACGTGAACTACTACAGCAGCAGCAATCAGCCTTTCCTGATTTCAGTTTATGAAAACAAATCCCAAAAACGAATCCGCATTTTTGATAAAGATGAAAAGCACAACCAAAAACTCCGGGTTTTGCAGGATAACACTTTCCTTCAGGAAAAAGTCACCAACCATGGGATACCCCTTAAAGAATTTTTCACCTTTACGACTTCTGCCGGAGTTGAACTTTACGGATACATGATAAAACCGGCCGATTTTGATGAATCGAAGCAATATCCCGTGGTCATCAGCCAATACAGTGGTCCCAATTCCCAAAAAGTAACCGATTCCTGGGACGGAATTGGCTGGAATCATTTCCTTGCTCAAAAAGGGTTTCTTGTTGTTTCTGTTGATCCGCGCGGTACCGCTGCCCGGGGAGAAGATTTCCGAAAAGTAACCTACCTCCGGTTGGGAAAATACGAATCGGAAGATATGGTGGAAACGGCCAAATACCTTGGAAATTTGCCTTACGTTGATGCCGGAAATATTGGCATTTTTGGCTGGAGTTACGGAGGATTCATGACTCTGCTTTCCATGGAAAAAGGTGGAGAACTCTTTAAAGCAGGCATCGCCGTGGCCCCGGTGACCAACTGGCGATTTTACGATACCATTTATACCGAGCGCTACATGACCACTCCCCAGGCAAATCCGGATGGCTATGATGATAATTCTCCCCTGACCCATGCAGGTGATATTAAAGGAAGATTACTGATTGTCCATGGTTCGGCCGATGATAATGTACATGCCCAGAACACCTATGAGTTTACCGAGAAACTCGTCCAGGAGGGTATTCAATTTGATATGGCCATTTACACAAACCGGGCACACGGAATAAGGGGAGGCAATACAACCATGCATTTATACACTAAAATGACAACCTTTTTCATGGATCATTTAAAATAAAATTGTTGCTTTCAAAATCAGTTCCAGGTCAGATTCCTGACGGGTGGCTTCTCCTCCTCCTGATTGGGCAAGGGAAGCCTCCCCATAGAGCAGGCAGAGGACAAAGCAAAAAAGCAAGCCCCTGAAAAGAAGGATTCCCATTGTACTTTTTACAAGAGCAAAGTTCCTTTTCACAGACGTCTAACTTAACTTTGATGCAGCTTCCGCATCCAGGAATAAAACCGCCTGATCATGTTTCCTCAGAATAGTCGCCGGGCAGGCAGTAGAAATTTCTGCATTCAACGTATTGTAAACTGCCTCTGCTTTACGCTCATCAGGAACCACGCAACTGATGGCTTTGCATCTCATAATGGCTGGTATGGTAAGGGAAAGGGCATGAGTCGGAACATCCTCAAAGGTTGGAAACCATCCTTCACCCAATTGTTGCCTGCGACAGGCTTCATCGAGTTCCACCACCTTCACCAGTTTGGGGTCGTCAAAATTGGCCACAGGAGGATCATTAAAAGCAATGTGCCCGTTTTCACCTATTCCAATGCAGGCAACATCAACAGGATGTGCTTTTAATAGATTTTCGTACCGGGAAACTTCAGCCTCCACATCCGGGGCATCCCCCTGCAGGAAATAAACCGCCCGGGGCTTTACTTTTTCCAGAATCCTGTCTTTCAGATATTTGCGAAAACTGGCCGGATGCGTCACAGGCAAACCTTTGTATTCATCAAGGTGAAAAACAGTAATTTTTTTCCAGTCAATTTTCTGTTGCTGCAAATATTCCAAAAAACGAAACTGCGAAGCACCAGTGGCGAGAATCAGGTTAGCCGCCCCCCTCTCTTTCAAGGCACCGTTTAAAATACCAGCAACAGAAACAGCCGCTGCCTCTCCCATTTCCCGGGCATCTTCAAAAATCTTAACAGTAAGGTTCTCTTTTTTAAATTCTTTCTGAGCCATTCTTAACTATTTTGGGTCATTTTTTTCAAGTCACACAAATTATTGTTTAAAACAATGATGCACTTCCACTTCTTCACATGAATAATTCCGTAATCGCAAACCAGGTAGTCATAAAAGAGAAGAGGACCACTGCCCATATTCCGGTATTCTCCCAAAAACCAGCTTTATGATTCACCATTAACTTCCGGCGGTTGATAAGAAGTAAAACGGGTATGGCCACTGCCGGGAGAATGACCGCCTGAAAGGCCTGAGAGAAAACCATCAGGGCGGGCGGGCGTTGCTCCAGGACAATGCTTCCAAAAGCAAAAAGCATGGCAATAAAAATTAACCATCGCGACTGTGTGGAATGCGTATTCCGGGGTTTGCCGGTGTAATCGGCAATCAACCACGGAGCGATAAGCACAATGGGAAATATGGTAGAAAGACCAGCTCCTACAATTCCCAGAATCAAAATAAAAGCAGCAGCATTTCCCCCAATGGGTTCAAAAAGCTGAATCATCTCCACCGTATCATCAAGCTTAAGCCCCATGATATGCAGGGTGCCGGCAGCCACAGCCATGATAACACCGCTTAGAAAAAGCATCATTGCTGCTGAAACAAAAGCATCTTTCTTCTCTTCTTTCAAATGTTTTACAGTCCATCCCTTTTCGGCAACCACCGTGCTCCGCATAATGAAAACTGCTGCAGAACAAGTTGTTCCGGCAATGGCAGCAACCAACCCAAAGGCCCCCGGAACATCAGGAACGCCCGGGACCAAACCATTGGCAATGACTGAAAAGTCAGGGCTCACCATAAAAAATACTACAATAAAAGACAGGCCCATAAAAATGACAAAAACAGTCAGCACTTTTTCAAAGGTTTTGTAGTGCCCAAACCACAACAGCAAATAGAGTCCGGCAGCGAGTACCAGAATTATCCAGCCGCGATCGACCATTAAATTATTAAATAGCAACCGGATAGCTTCCTGAACCAAATCGGCCACAATGCCCATTACGCCCATCAGGGCAAGTAATTCACCTATTATCAGGGCAATCAGAATATAAAGTGCCAGTATCCATCCATACCTGAATTCGTGCTTAATATTGGTCAGGGCTGTTCTCCCTGAAACAAGGGTAACTTTCCCATAAGCCACCATCAGGATAAAGGTAAAGATGCAGGACAATACCAGTGCCCAGAAAAGTTCCATTCCATGCTCGGCACCTGTTTTAGCCATGGTGGTTACACTCCCCGTACCAATATTGTAACCAATGAGGAAAAGCCCCGGACCAACAGCAGCCAGCGCAATAAGGATTTTTTTGAATAGTTTAGTCATATTTTAATTTTAAAGGCTCTGAATAAAAAAAAAACGGTTTATAGATCAAAATGAATCAACAATTTAGATTCCAAACACTGAATTCAACGCATCAATGATTTTTGGAATTTTCGTACACCAGTTTTCCTTTCACATAGGTCTTGTCAATCTTAACTTCTGAATTATCCATTTGAAATAAAATGATATCGGCACGTTTACCGGGCTCAAGTGTACCGCGGTCACGCAGTCCAAAAAGATTAGCCTGATTGGTACTGGCCATTTGAACCGCATCGGCAAGAGAACAGCCGGTGACCTTCATCACATACCCGACTCCCTTTGTCATCGCCGAAGCCGAACCATAAAGCACATTTTGAGCCGGGTAACGAAGCATACCATCTTCTGTCAGTTCAATGGTCTCTCCTGTCTGGGTGGTATACTCTCCGGGTTCCAGGGCGGCATAACTCGTCACATCCGAAGTTATGATGGTTTTTCCCGTTCCCT
This sequence comes from uncultured Tangfeifania sp., assembly GCA_964436325.1. GTDB lineage: Bacteria > Bacteroidota > Bacteroidia > Bacteroidales > Prolixibacteraceae > Tangfeifania. The sequence goes on along the minus strand of CAYTDH010000012.1, from coordinate 19,150 downwards.
TTACCTTGTAAAAAGTTTTTATCTCCTCGGGCAGCAGGTGAAAACTGTCGCAGATAATGCTGATATGAAGCCGCTCGTCAGCCAGTTGTGGCCAGAAGGGATTCCTGTGCCGGTTAATCATATTGGCTGCCCCGTTGCCAAGATGGGTGGCAATTTTTGCCCCCCGGTCGATGGCGGCCGTCACGATTTCAGTATTGGCATTGTGGTGCCCGAGAGCCACCAGAATTCCTTTCCTGCTGCACTTGGTGATGAAATCCAGAGCCCCTTCCATTTCAGGAGCCACCGTTACCTGCAAAATATGTTCTCCGGAAGCCTCAAAAAATTCCATGAACTCCTCCCAATCGGGCAGTTTTACAAATCGGCGGGGATGTGCTCCCCTGTAACCGTCTTCAGGATTAATATAAGGCCCCTCGAGATGAAAACCCGGAATGGAGCCCCGCAAATTTTCTGACTCCACAGCTTTTGCCAAAAGGGCAAAATTATTCAACAAAACCTCACTGCTATTGGTAGTCAGGGTAGGCAGGTAGGTTGTTACTCCTTCTTTCCACAAGGCTTTGGTGGCCTTTTCAATGCCTTCAGCAGTCAAATCACTCCCGCCAAAAGAAAAGGAAACCCCGGCAAATCCATTGACCTGATTATCAAAAAAACCAGGGGCAATAAACACTTGCCTGTCCGATTCCAATGCAGCGACAGTCCTTATTTCTCCGATCTTCCCATCCTCAATGATTACCTGAACCGGCTGTCCGGTATAATAATGAATTCCTTCAACTATCTCCTGAGCCTTCATGCCACTCGTAAAAAAAAAGAAAAGAAAGAAAAAAGAAACAGCAAATCGTTTTAACATAGCTATTGTTTTTAGGTTCAAAAATTCTAAATTTTGGTTTATTCAAATAAAAAGGCTATAAAGGATGTTGGTTAGGCCGTTTTTCTCAAAATCACCATTTGTGACCAACTAATCGAGCCTGACATAGGTTACATCTTCCCATTTCCCTGTTTTGGAAGATTTTTCCAGGGCTTCAAGCACCGATACTCCATTGAGAATACTCTGATGCGACCGCGGCTCTTTCCCGGTCCGGAACATTTCCGCCATATCCGCATAATTTTTGGGAGGATCGTTTTCCTCCACACGTGGTTTTAATTCCAGCAATTTTTCGGGCGTTTCCACAAAGGTTTCCCAGCCGTAAGCTTTTCGTTTAAAAACCAGTGTAACAAACAATCCAGTGGAGAATTTCAGGCTGGCATTCCCATAAGAACCGTCGCGGTTGATTTTCACACTTTCAATATCTTCACCAAAAATATACATCAAGGGCTGCACAATGTGTACACCGTAAAAAAACACACCCCCATATTTCGAATCCAAATCAACGGGGCCGGTGCGAATAACCTGAATAACATTCTCCATGCTTTTAACCTGTTCCCTGATGTCAAAAGTGGCATTGCTGTGGGCAATGGAGCTGTAGGAGGTCACCGGTGTTCCCACTTTTCGGGCCAGCTCAAGAAAAGCCTTTCCTTCGTCTGCCCGGTAGCAAAAAGGCTTGTCGATAAAAGCAGGAATACCTTCTTTAATAAAAGGGATAGCTGGATCCAGGTGGTATTTGGCATGGCGGTGGTCCACAATGAGGGCATCGATTTTCCCAAGCATTTCCCGTGGATCTTTCACCTGATTGGGAATATTACCCCGTTCCATAGCGCGTTTGGCAAAGGCATCGGTTTCCCCCCAGACATATTTCACTTCCATGCCCGGAAACTTCTTCTCTGTGTTAAACATCTTTCCAAACCCGATGGTATGCGAGTTCTCTGCTCCGATGATGCCGATACGGATTTTCGCAGGTTCAGGTCTTTCATGCACCGGTTTTACCAATAATCCGGGGGCCACTGCAGCCACGGCAGTCCCTTTTCCGGCTGTTTTAATAAAATTTCGTCTGGAATTCATATTGTCTCTTTTAAATTTTCATTCCCCATCCTTTTTCATATTCCCGCGACCATAATTTCCGGGCTTCTCTGTCGTTCCGGATATGCCCATTTTCGGGATTTACCTCCAGAGAACGGCCCACCCGCTGGGCAATATTACCCAACTGAACCAGTAATGTACTTTTATGACCGGAATCAATATTCGCCACAAGGCTCTCGCCCAACAAAATATTATTGAAAAAATTACGGATATGCAGCGCGTCGAGATGACTGGACGGATTGGCAGCATCACGGGGATCAATCTCCCGGGAATGGCTTACCTCTTTCACTATTTTATTATCAAGGTCGTACACCGTATATTCATTCCCCCCAGGGATAAAAAGACTACCCTTTTCGCCATAAAAAATAACGCCAACAGAACTTCCCTGTATGTGTTTTCCATTACAGCTACGACCTTCCCAGCTCATGGCAATATTTTCAGGAAATTCAAGATTGATGACCTGGGTATCGGGTGTTTCCCAATCATCGTTATACCGGTATCTTCCTCCGTTGGAACTCACTTTGGTGGGATAATCCACATCAAATCCCCAGCGCAGCAAATCAATCATATGGGTTCCGTTATTGAGCGCTTCTCCGGTACCCCAGTGCCAGAACCAATGCCAGTTGTAATGAATAATATTATCCTGGTAATCCTTGCGGGGTGCGGGTCCCTGCCATAACTCCCAGTTCAGCCAGCCGGGAACAGCAACTTTTTGGCCTACCCCAATGGGTCCACGGTTGTTGGAATACCACCCCTTTCCAAAATAGGGCCTCCCAATGATTCCATTTTTGAGTTCCTGAATAGCTTCCACCACATTGGGATAAGACCGGCGCTGGTTACCCATCTGAACAGCCTTATCGTAACGGGCCGCTGCTTCCACAAGCATCTCTCCTTCAGCAGGATTATGACTGCAGGGTTTTTCCAGGTAGACATGTTTCCCGGCCTGCATAGCAAGCAACGCAGCCGGAGCATGCCAGTGATCGGGAGCGGCTACCACCAGAAAATCAACATCACGGCTCTCCAGTGACTCCCTGAAGTCTTCAAATCCGGCCGGGATGCGTTCCTGTACCTTCCCGACATTTGCTGCACATTTCTCAATGGCCCGGGAATCCACATCACATAAATGGATAACTTCGCAATTATTCTGAAATGCAAAATTTTGAGCCAAAGCATTTCCACGGGAATTCACTCCCATAACAGATGCCCTTAGCTTTTCATTGGAGCCTATAATCCGCTTGTAGCTGGAAGCGCTGAAGCCGGGAAGAATACCGCCAGCAACAAGGGCTGCAGATAAACCGGCCGACTTCCTGATAAAATCCCGTCTTGTGTTCATTTTTCCATGAATGTGTTCCATAATCCTAAATTTTTTTATTCCTGTTTTATTGCCTTCTGAGGTTGTTGTTGATAAAAATCCACATAAAAATCTAAATTCTCAGGGATAATAATATCCAGAGGAACATATTGCGTTTTTTCGGGTTCCTTTTTAAAAACAAAAAACTCAAATAAACTCTTTATGGCTCTTCTCCCCTGCTGCACAGGGCTCTGGGAAATAATAAAATCAATTCCCCCAGTTCTCAGATGTTCAATATTCTTCTTCACCAAATCATATCCCACTATCCGGATATCCAAATCATGAATCTGATGAAATTCGGCCACGGTAAAAGCGTTGGAATTGGTTACAAAAACTCCTTTGATATGGGGATGTTTTATGTATAATTTCGTCAGTTCCCTGAAAACAATTTCCTTTTGGGTGGCGTTGACCGTCAAATTGTATATCGTCCTCGGACAATCCCTTCCCTTTTTCTGAAAAAAATCCCTGAATCCTGCTTCCATTCTCTGCAGTGCCGAGGCATTGGCAAACCCCTTTACCATATTCACGATAAGAACATCTCCCTGACAGGGCAAAACAGAGTTCAAAAGCTTACCGGCAATGTATGCACTGCGTTTAACATCAGGGCCGATATAGGCCAGGCTTTGACTGTCAGGGATATCGGCATCAATAAAAAGAAAGGGAATATCCTTGCGCTTCAGTTTTTCCAGGAAAGACCGGCTTTCTTTGAAAAAAAGAGGCGCCAGGACAACAGCATCGGGATCAATAACCGTTAAATCACAACCTTTTTGAATATAAGAGGCTTCATCAAAAAGATCATAAAAAAAGTACTCCACCGAAATCCCGTAATCCTTATATTGAGAACCTGCAATATCGATTCCATATGCAGGCATCGACCAATAATGACCGGGAGAAGGTGCCCGGGGAATAAGTACGGCAATGGTGAAATTGTGCCCCAAAGCCAGGGTGCGGGCAAGCAAATTGGGATTGAAATTCAATTTCCGGATGGCCCTTTCCACCTTTTCCCTTTTTGCAGGGGAAACTTTCCCTCTGTTGTGAATGACCCGGTCAATGGTTCCCACCGAAACATTGGCATGCCTGGCCACATCCTGAATGGTAATCTTTTTTTGTCGTTCCATAGGTCTTCGAGCAAGCTTTACAAATCTAATGAAATGAATATCAATTTCAAAAGAAAAGTGTGTGCGCACACACCTGAATCAAAAAATTTCCTCACAACTATAAACTATTGAGCTAAAAACCAATATACTAAACCTATATACCACATCAGTAACATGTTATGAAACACACGAATTGTGCAGGCACACACAACAATTTTTCAAAAAAAAACAATATTCAAAGTATTGCGGTATCAGCTCATCCCGGCCGGGCAACCCCCCAATTTAACCGGAATAATCAAAAAAGCTGGTTTTCAAGGCCAACCAATTCGCGGTTTCCCTTTTCCTCCAGCGAAGATTACGGAGAGGCTCTTCCCCTAATCAGGGCATCGGTAGACCCTGAGGTAAAAGGCGGAGAACATTACGGCCTTTCAGAATTAACTGAAATGAACGGATACCCTGTAAAATTAAAAACAAAGGGGATTCCCTTCAACGGAGAAGACTCCCGGAACCCCTGGAAACTTTCGGAACAGTTAACCGGTGTTTCCTTTACTTCAGAATCGGAGTAATCACAATATTACGGTACATTACTTTCCCATGATCGCCCTGAAGGAAAATAGGACCAGGTTCAAACATTTCGGCACTAATTGCCCCGCCTGTTGGACCATAAACAGGTTGATTATCGATAATAGTAGTACCGTTCAAACTAACAGTGAGGTGACGATCACAAAAAATGATGTTCATCGATTGCCATTCGCCGGCAGGTTTTTCTGCAGCTACTGAAGGAGCAATCCGGCTATACAAGGCCCCCATATTATGGGAATCAGGCTCTTTTCCATAGGTGTCAGCCACCTGGATTTCGTACATCCCCCTGAGGTAAACACCACTGTTGCTGCCTTCAGGAACCTTTACCTCCAATTCAAGGTTAAAATCCTTGAATTCCCGGTTGGTTCGCAAATTCCCATAGGAAATATGGGTTCCTTCCTCTTGCACCGGATCATTTACCAGTACCCCGTTCTCCACTTTCCATCCGCTCGTTTTGGATGGATCGACCAGCCTCCAGCCTGAAAGTTCGTTTTCATTAAAAAGTTCACTTGAAAGCTCATCTCCGTTAAAAAGTTCTATGGACTCGGCGTAACCCAATTCCATAAGATTGGGAGCTGGCGGAACAGGGGGAAGTTTCCACCCTTTGAAATTCATTTTAACCGATTCCATCCCATCCCCTGAAGGCTGTATAGAAACTCCTTCAAGGTCGTTCCAGCTTTCGGTGATCTTAAAAAGATGCTGCTGAAGCATCTTCCGTTCCCCTTCTTCTCCGGTCCGCACTATTTCCCGTGAACGGGTCACCATCAAGGTATTCTCATCAAAGAAAAAGGCTGATGAAACCGGTGTAACGCTTCCTCCACGCCAAAGCAATTCAGCATCCAGAAAGCCATTGTTTTCGAAAACATGAAGCCACCCAACGGCACCATCTTCAATTTCCAAATTCCACATTCCAAAAAACTCTTTGGAAGAATTCTGGGTATTCCCTACATAACAAGCCCCCAAAACAAAAATCAGAAAAACAATTATCTTTTTCATTCTATTCTTTTTTAACATTTAATTTCCTCGTTTTTCCAAATTTACAAAATAAACAAGGAATAGAAAAATATCCTGAGAATGAAACAAATGTTCAGAGGAAGATTCCCAAATTTTCTTCTTTCTTCAAAAATAATGAATAAGAAGAAAGAAATCTCGCCAGACGAATCACTTTGTATGCTCTGCCGGATGAATTAAAGTACCAGATCACAAGCTTCAGGAGGCATCCAGTGCTTGTCTTTTCCTTCCCACTTTACATTGCAGCCAATGGGATTGGTTATTGGCACCGAAACCGGTTTTCCGGAGGTCAGTTCATCCAGTGCCCTGTCAAGATCATTCACCTTTATCTCCGAAGCATTTCGCGGATTATCCACTCCGCGACCGGTATATACAAGCCGACGGTTCTCATCAAAAACAAAAAAATGCGGCGTCCGTAAGGCACCGTAAGCCATAGCTACGTCCTGGGATAAATCCCGTAAATATTTCCATGGAAAATGATGTTCCTCCATGCGCTTTTTCATATGTTCGAAATCATCTTCAGGATAGGTGTTTGCACTGTTTGAGTTTATTCCGGCAAATACAACACCTTTGTCTTTGTACTTTTCAGCAGTCTGCCTTGTCACTTCATCACTCCCGAGAACATAAGGACAATGATTACAGGTAAAAAATACCACAAGTATGCGCGCATCCTTAAAATGCTCCAGGGTATAATTCTGCCCGTCTGTACCGGGAAGATTAAAATCTTTCGCTTTTTCTCCTAATTGTAATGTGAATGCCATAACTTTTCCTGTTTTTGTTTCTATTAAAATAAGAAATTCAGGAGAGAATTGTTTAAAGAGAATGAAAAATCTTGCGTATTTTTAGCCGGCAAATAGCAGATCAATAAGGAAAAGAAACAGGGAAATATGAACCGAGAGGAAGCCAAAGAAAAGATAACCCAACTCCGCCAGGAACTTGAGGAACACAATTACCGTTATTATGTTCTGGCAAACCCGCTTATAAGCGACTATGCCTACGACATGAAAATGCGCGAATTGGAAAAACTGGAATCGGATTTTCCCGAATTTTCCGATCCCAACTCTCCCACCAAACGGGTAGGGAGTGATATCAGCAAAGAATTCGAACAGGTTTCCCACCGGTATACCATGCTTTCCCTTTCCAATGCTTATTCTGAAGAGGAATTAAAAGATTTTGATGCCCGGATAAAAAAACTGGTGGATACTCCTTTTCAGTACACTTGTGAATTGAAATTCGACGGCTCATCCATCAGTCTTTTGTATGAGAAAGGGAAACTGATCCGGGCGGTTACCCGTGGCGATGGGATAAAAGGGGATGATGTGACCAACAATGTCCGCACCATTCGTTCCATTCCGCTCTCATTGCGCGGCGACGGCTATCCTGAAAGTTTTGAAATAAGGGGTGAGATTGTTATGCCCTTTGAAGTATTTGAAGAACTCAATAAAGAACGGGAAGAAAACGGTGAACCTCCTTTTGCCAATCCGCGCAATGCTGCTGCGGGCACCCTGAAGATGCAAAATCCTTCCATTGTTTCTTCACGAAAGCTGGATGCTTTTTTTTATTACATCCCGGGAGAAACGCTCCGTGTGAATAGTCATTTCAGCATGCTCCAAAAAGCAGGGGATTGGGGATTTAAAGTCTCGGAAGCAACCCAGTTGTGCACCAACCTGAACGAAGTTTTTGCGTTCATAAAGAAATGGGACCGAAAACGTCACGAATATCCTGTTGCCACCGATGGGGTGGTCATAAAAATCAATGAACGACACTTGCAGGAGGAGTTAGGGTTTACTGCCAAATCGCCCCGCTGGGCCATTGCCTACAAGTTTAAAGCCGAAAGTGCGCTCACGGCTTTACGATCGGTATCTTACCAGGTGGGGCGCACAGGGGCTGTAACTCCGGTAGCCAATCTTCATCCCGTTCTCATTGCCGGTACGATGGTGAAGCGGGCCTCCCTGCACAATGAAGATATTATCCAAAAGCTCGATCTTCATCTGAATGACACCGTTTATGTAGAAAAAGGCGGAGAAATCATACCCAAAATTACCGGAGTGGACCCTGAAAAAAGGCATCCCATGGCATCCCCGGTAAGATTCATCGATAAATGCCCGGAGTGTGGTACTCCACTGGTCCGCAAAGAAGGTGAAGCAGCCCACTACTGCCCAAATGAAGCCGGATGCCCGCCGCAAATAAAGGGAAAAATGGAACATTTTGTGAGCCGTAAGGCCATGGATATCGACGGTTTGGGACAGGAAACGGTTGATCTCTTATACAAAAAGGGCCTTGCAAAGGGAATTGCCGACCTTTATCATTTAAAAAAAGAGGAACTTGCAAAACTGGAACGCCTGGGGGAAAAATCAGCCCAGCGCATCTTAAACGGGCTGAAAGCGTCCAAAGAGGCCCCCTTCGAACAAGTTCTTTTTGCACTGGGAATCAGATTTGTGGGAGAAACCGTCGCCAAAATCCTGGCCCGGAATTTTCATTCCATTGAAATCCTTCAGCAAAAAACAAAGGAGGAATTGATGGAAATCGATGAAATCGGTGAAAAAATTGCAGAAAGCATTGTCAGCTTTTTTGCCAAACCTGAGCACCTCAAAATGATCGATTCCCTCAAAAAGGAAGGGCTCCGGTTTAAAATAGATGAAGATCAACAAACCAGCAGAACAGAAAAACTTAAAGGGTTCAACATGGTTATTTCAGGCACATTTGAGAACCATTCGCGGGATGAGTTAAAACAGTTGATTGAGCAAAACGGAGGAAAAAACGTCGGTTCGCTTTCAAAAAAAACCACTCACTTAATTGCCGGGGCCAATATGGGCCCCAGCAAAAAGGAAAAAGCAAAAAAACTGGGTATTCCACTGATCTCCGAAGAGGAGTTTATCGGGCTAATTCAGTCCAGTTAAGTAATTCAGATGCTTCTGGTCAACAAAACAATTTCATTTGAAAAAAGATTTGTTATCGCAATTCATTATATTTGCGCCTCGGATGAAAATTATTGAAAATTACGCATACCGTTTGCTAAACAAAAAATCCAGGGCTTTTAAGCGCCGGGTTGAACTTCCTGATCCCGAAACTGCCGGGAAAGTAGGCGTTTTATGGCATCCTTCCCAACGGGAGGCGTTTCAGTACCTTCATGACTACTTTTCACACAAACAAACTATTTTCCGGAATTTATGCGTTTATTCCGAGGAACCGGATGAACCCGGAGGTTCCAATAGGATTACTCCCAAAGACCTTAACTGGATGGGCTTCCCCAAGCCAGGCCCGTGTGATGATTTTATTAAAACGGAATTTGACCTTCTCCTGAACATTACCCTGGAATCTAGCCGGGCCATTGATTACATTACAGCCCTGAGCAGGGCAAAATTTAAAATTGGCTGGTCGCCCGGAGAAAAAAACTTTTTCGATCTGAATATTAATATTCGTCAAAATCAGGATGCTTTATACCTCGCCCAGCAACAAATTTTTTATCTTGCACAATTAAATAAAACAACATAATTTTATGAATCAACATTTTACAGGTGCAGGCGTGGCTTTGGTTACGCCTTTTACCGAAAACAATAAAATTGACTTTCCCGCATTTGAACGGGTTATTCAAAACCAGATTAACGGAGATACAGATTACCTTGTGGCCCTGGGAACAACTGCTGAAACGCCTACACTTACCGCCCATGAAAAGGAAGAGGTGGTAAAATTCGTCAGGGAAAAAAAGGGAAACTTACCATTGGTTGTGGGATTGGGGGGAAATGATACCCGGAAAATAATCAAACAAATTCATAAATTCGATTTCACCGGGGTGGACGGTTTGCTTACGGTTACTCCGTATTACAACAAACCTTCACAGGAAGGGATGTTCAGGCACTATCTGGCCATTGCAAAAGAGTCTCCTGTACCCATCATTCTGTACAATGTACCTTCGCGCACCGGAGTGAACATGGAGGCCGAAACTGTTATTCGACTGGCTAAAGCTTCGAAAAATATTACCGCAGTGAAAGAAGCTTCAGGGAATTTGCAGCAAGTAACCCAAATAATAAAATATGTCCCCGACCATTTCTCGGTTGTATCCGGAGATGACCCGATGGCCTTACCTTTGATATCGGTCGGTGGCCGGGGTGTTATTTCTGTAGTAGCCAATGCCCTTCCGGAAAAACTCAGCACCATGGTCCACCTGGCACTCCAAGGAAAATTCCAGGAAGCACAAAAAACCCACACAGCCTGGAATGAACTACTGGCCCTCCTTTTCAAAGAGGGAAACCCGGGCGGCATTAAGGCCCTGCTGAATATCCAGGGTACCATAAAAAATGAGCTTCGCTCTCCCCTGTTTCGTATCAGCGACGAAACCTATTCCGAAATAAGGGAAGCATATTTGAAGTTAAAAGATTCTGAACCTTAAGATTTAACTTCACAGGATTTTTCCCTGAAACATGACCTCGCATGTTCAATGAACCATCTTTCAGTCCGGTAAAATGATTGCGCATCATTTCCTTTCCGTTAATTGCAGATATATCGTGCAGTTTCAAAATGAAGTTGTGTATCAAAAAACTTTTGCCTATTTTTGCAGCTTGAAATTTTAAGCTGTTGTTATTGAAGGCGATGCTGCAGCTTAAACATGGTTTAATTTAAAGAAGAAAAGATGTATTTAACACAAGAGAAGAAAAAAGAGATTTTTGCCCAGCATGGCAAAGATGAAAAAGACACCGGAAGCGCTGAGGGCCAGATTGCCTTATTCACGCACCGCATCATCCACCTCACGGAGCACCTGAAAAAAAACAAAAAAGATTTAAGCACCCGGCGCGCTCTTATTAAATTGGTTGGAAAAAGACGCCGCCTGCTGGATTACCTGAAAGAGAAAGATATTGAACGTTATCGTGCAATTCTTGGAAAATTAAAACTTCGGAAATAACAAAAAAAGAAAGGCAATCCATCGTATTGCCTTTCTTTTTTGTATATTGCAAAACCTCACCACCCATTATTATTAACTTAGTTATTAGATTTTATTAAAGAGAATTATGGTAAACACAACAACAAAAACAATCGAACTTGCGGATGGCAGGTCGATTACCATAGAAACCGGAAAACTTGCCAAGCAGGCAGATGGGTCGGTTGTAGTTCGAATGGGTGACACCATGGTGCTGGCCACAGTTGTATCAGCCCAAGAGGCTAGAGAGGATGTTGATTTTATGCCTTTATCGGTGGATTACCGGGAAAAATTCTCGGCAGCAGGTCGTTTTCCCGGCGGATTTTTAAAACGCGAAGGACGTCCTTCCGACGAAGAAATATTGGTAGCCCGTTTGGTAGACCGGGTGCTCCGCCCGCTCTTTCCCGAAGATTATCATGCTGAAACAGCCGTTATGATATCGCTGGTTTCGGCTAACAAGGAAGATCTGCCCGATGCACTTACCGGACTTGCCGCTTCTGCCGCAATTGCCGTTTCGGATGTGCCTTTTGAGACCCCCATTTCAGAAGTGCGGGTCGGCCGGATTGACGGGAAGATGGTAATCAATCCTACCCATTCACAACTGGAAAATTCAGATATCGACATCATAGTAGGTGCTTCTTACGACAACATCATGATGGTAGAGGGGGAAATGGATGAGGTTTCTGAAGAAGAAATGCTGGAGGCCATCAAATTTGCCCACGAAGAAATCAAAAAACATTGTAAGGTTCAGGAAGAGATGGCCGCAGAACTGGGCATCGTAAAACGCGAATATTCACATGAAACCAATGATGAAGAACTTCGCGAAAAAATAAAATCCGACCTGTACCAAAAATGTTATGATACTGCCAAAAGGCAAATCGCCAACAAGCAGGAAAGGATGGAGGCCTTTAAGACCATCCGGGATGAATACCTGGAAGCCTATCTTGAAGCCAACGCGGAAAGCGAAGAAGTGGACCTTGAGCTGCAGGAGACGCTGATAAAAAGATATTTTCACGATGTGGAAAAAGAAGCCATGCGCCGCATGATTCTGGACGAAAGTATCCGTCTTGACGGCAGAGCAACCGATGAAATAAGGACCATCTGGGGAGAGGTGGATTACCTCCCCGGTGCGCATGGCTCTGCCCTGTTTACACGTGGCGAAACACAATCGCTGACATCAGTGACCCTGGGTACCAAGATGGATGAGAAAATCATAGATAATGTAACGGTACAGGGAAAGGAGCAATTCCTCCTACACTACAACTTTCCGCCCTTTTGCGTTGGTGAGCCCCGCACGCCACGCGGTTTGAGCCGCAGGGAGGTCGGTCATGGAAACCTTGCTCACCGCGCACTCAAAAAAATGATCCCGGCCGACTTCCCCTATATCGTACGTATTGTTTCCGACATTCTGGAATCCAATGGCTCCTCATCAATGGCTACTGTTTGTGCCGGAACCATGGGAATGCTGGACTCGGGGATGAAAATGAAAAAACCGGTATCGGGAATTGCTATGGGACTAATTACCGATAAAGATTCGGATAAATATGCTATTCTTTCCGACATTCTTGGAGACGAGGACCATCTTGGCGATATGGATTTTAAAGTGGCTGGTTCTGCCGAAGGAATTACAGCTACCCAAATGGATATTAAGGTGGACGGGTTGTCGTATGAGGTCCTGGCCCAGGCACTCGAACAAGCAAAAAAAGGCCGGTTGCACATTTTGAATAAGATGCTCGAGGTTATTCCCGAGCCCCGCGCGGAATTTAAACCCAATGTTCCCCGGATTGAGGTGATAGAAATTCCCAAAGATATGATTGGTGCGGTTATCGGACCAGGAGGAAAAATCATTCAAACCCTTCAGGAAGAAACCGATACCGTCATTGTTATTGAAGAAGTTGAGGATAAAGGACTGGTGGAAATCTCCGGATCAGGTGCCGATGCTATCGAAGCAGCGAAATCGCGGATTAAATCCATCATTGCGTTGCCTGAAGTGGGTGAAGTCTACAAAGGAACAGTGAAGTCTGTGGTCTCTTTTGGAGCTTTTGTGGAAATCCTGCCCGGAAAAGACGCATTACTGCACGTTTCCGAAATGGATTGGAAACGCGTTGAATCACCAGATGATGTCGTGCAGGAAGGAGATGAAATTGAGGTTAAACTCATTGGTGTCGACGAAAAAACAGGGAAATTGAAATTATCGCGCAAAGTTTTATTGCCCAAACCCGAAGGATATGTTGAGCGTCCGCCAAGGGGAGATCGTCCTCAGCGAAGAGACAACCGCAGAGATAACAACCGGAGAGACAACAGAAGGGATAACGACCGGAAACCCCGGCGGAACAACTAAAATCCCTGAAGCAATCATTGCCCGCAATGTTGTTTCAGAAAATGCGAAATAAAAAAATTTAAGGCTGTTCGTTCGCCAACGAGCGGCCTTTTTTTGGCTTTTTAAGAAAATTGGAAAACAACCATCTCCTCTGAAAATTGATTAATTTGTTATTTTTGATTCAAAAACAGAACAGCAGAAATGGAAAAATGGTCGGAACAAACAATTGAAACCCTTGATAATAAACTGATTGACACAAAACAGAGAGATATCCGGTTCTACAGGGTGGAGGAATTTAAACGAAATATCGGACGCGTTGAATTGTTTTCAGAAAATTGTTCAACCTGTACCCATGAGAAAAAAAACATTTCAGCCATCGTTGAAAAAATAGACGAAGCGATTGATGTCCCCGGAAATTCCCGGCGTGAATATGACCGGTTAATAAGCCGGCTGGCCACGCATATGCAAAAAAGCCATGGTTTTTTTACCCCTTACCACTTTTCCTACCTTTATTCATTTTTGGGAATGGTGTCCGGACTTTTACTGGGGTATTTACTCATGAAACTTTTCCCTGCTCATAGTGGAGCCATGCTTTCTGCCGGTTTCGTTGCGGGCCTGCTTGCCGGCTATTTCGCCGGCGCTGCAAAAGACCGGAAAATCAGATCCTCCCGAAAACTGATGTGACCCCGGGAACCATCAAATCAAAAACAGTGAAATGTAATTCGTCTCAAATAAAAAAGCATGCGTTTTTTAGTCATTGAAGGAAATATCGGAGCAGGAAAAACAACATTTGCCAGAAAACTGGCGGAAGAGTACAATGCAAAATTGATTCTGGAGCAATTTGCAGATAACCCCTTCCTTCCCAAATTTTACAACGACCAGGAGCGCTATTCCTTTCCATTGGAGCTTTCCTTTTTGGCCGACCGCTACAATCAAATCAAAAAAGAAGTACTCAACCTCGACCTTTTTCATCCTTTTCTCATTGCCGATTATTACTTTGCCAAATCAGCCATTTTTGCTCAGAATACCCTGAAAAAAGATGAATACCGGCTTTTCCTCCAGATATTCAACATTGTCTTTGAATCAATGCCCAGACCCGATTTATATGTGTACTTGCACGCCGATACAGAAAAGCTGCTTAACAACATAAAAAAGAGAGGGAGAAGCTATGAAAAAAACATCAGTTCTTCTTATCTTCAGCAAATAAAAGAGGGGTATTTTCATTTTTTCAAACAGGTTAGTACTTTTCCCTTACTCATTGTCGACATCAATAAGATTGATTTTGTTGATAATGCTAAAGATTTCCTCTTTTTAAAAGAAGCTCTTTTTAAAAGTGATTATAAATTAGGAATAAATCGGTTGATTATTGAATAAAAAATTGTTCTTCAACTTTTAAATAAAAAAAAGCTTTCTATTTTTGTGTTCGAATGAGATTTTACTACAAATTATTTTAAATACTGTATATTATGAAAAAATTCGACTTTAAACCTTTTGTTATTCTGGCTTTGGCTACTGTGCTCCTTTCTGGTTGTGCAGGGCTCAACAAAATGAAAAAAAATGCCGACCAGATTCAGTTCAATGTGACTCCGGAAATTCTTGAGACACATGCGGGAGAGGTAGAGGTAGCCATCAACGGCAAATTCCCCCCCAAATATTTTAATAAAAAAGCTACCCTTGTTGCCACCCCTGTATTAAAGCATCAGGATGGTGAAACAGCCTACGAATCCGTTACGCTTCAGGGAGAAAAAGTTGAGGACAACAACAAAGTTATCAGCTACAAAGCCGGGGGTACTTTCAGTTACAATGATGTCACCGATTTTATTGAACCCATGAGGTTGTCAGAGCTTATGGTCAACATCACCGCATCCAAAGGCTCCAAAAGCGTTGATTTTGATCCCATTAAAATTGCAGACGGCGTTGTTGCCACAAGCACGATGATCGCCAATGTTCCTAAACCTATCCTCGGGGTTCGCCGTGAAGCAAACAACACCGGGAAATACGATCCCAACATCGATCCTTTCCAGAGAATTGTACCCGATGAAATGCTTGCAGACATTCACTACCTGATTAACCGGGCCAACCTTCGCGGTGAAGAAATAACCGCCGAAGATGTCGAAAAATTCATGGAATACACCCAAAAGGCTTATGGTGATGAAAAAATCGACCTGAAAGACGTGGAAGTTTCTGCTTATGCCTCCCCCGACGGACCGGTAGATTTCAATACTATTTTGGCCGGAAAACGGAAAAATTCATCTTCTGACTTCCTCACCAACAGACTTGCAGAAGCCGGACTTGACATTGACCTGAAAACAAAATACACCCCGGAAGACTGGGAAGGTTTTAAAGAAAAACTGGAGGCTTCCAATATTCAGGATAAAGAACTTATTTTAAGGGTACTCTCCATGTATGACGACCCGGAAGTACGCGAACGGGAAATCCGGAACCTTTCGGAAACATTTACTGTTCTGGCTGAACAAATTCTTCCCGAACTCCGCCGGGCCAAACTTTTAACCAGTGTTGAACTGATTGGTAAATCAGATGCAGAATTGAAATCACTGGCCAAGTCCGATCCAGCTTCATTAAATCCTGCAGAACTGCTTTATGCAGCAACGCTGTTCGACAGCCTTGATGATCAGCTTGAAATATACAACTCATTCATTAAAGTTTACCCCGATGACTGGAGAGGTCCCAATAATGCCGGTTATGTACTTGTAAAACAAATGAATTACGATGATGCCAAACCGCTGTTTGAAAAAGCAGAAAGGCTGAAAAACGATGAACCGGTTATCAAAAATAACCTGGGTGCCATCGCAATCTATGAAGGCGATATTCCTCAGGCAGAAACATTGCTGGGGGCAGCTTCAGGTGCCGGAGAAGAAGTAAACTACAACCTGGGAATGGTGAGCGTTAAAAAAGCCAACTACAACCAGGCTGTTAGATACTTCAATGACTTCCAGGATACCAACACCGCCCTTGCCAAAATACTTAACGGAAACAATAACGGTGCCCTGAGAGACCTTGAAAACTTCGAACGCCCCAATTGTTTCATGAAAGAATACCTTATGGCCGTTATCGGTGCCCGCACCGCTAAAGAAAACCTCCTTTTCGACAGCCTTAAGGAAGCAGTCAGCATCAATCCCGACATGAAAGAAAAAGCAAAAACCGATTTGGAATTTGCCAAATATTTCAACAATCCAAGATTTACTGAAATTGTTGACTAACAGATGATAATCGCATAAAAAGGGCAGCCCGAAGGTTGCCCTTTTTATTTTTATGACATTTGATGTTTCTTTTCTGCGTCCAAAAATGTATTTTCCCGGTTCAAATAAAAAATAAACGATTAAAAAATAACACATGAAAAATATTGAAAGTTATATTAATAAAAACAGCGATCGCTTCCTGGAAGAGTTGTTTGGGTTACTCCGGATTCCCTCCATCAGTTCCGAAAAAAGCCATAAACCAGACATGTACAAAGCGGCTGAATACCTCAAAAATCTGCTCCTTCGTTCAGGTGCAGATAAAGCGGAAATTTTTGAAACACAGGGTAACCCGGTAACTTATGCCGAGAAAATCATTGACCCTGCTCTTCCTACAGTTCTGGTTTATGCGCATATGGATGTAATGCCGGTTGACCCGCTGGAAAAATGGAATACCAACCCATTTGAGCCGGAAATTAAGGATGGAAAAATTTTTGCCCGCGGAGCCGATGATGATAAAGGACAGGGAATGATGCACATCAAAGCTTTTGAGCTCATGGTGAAAACAAATACCCTCCCCTGTAATGTGAAATTTATGATCGAAGGAGAGGAAGAGATAGGATCTCCCAGCTTGGGGCCATGGTGTGAAGAAAATAAAGAAATGCTGCAAGCAGATGTGATTCTGGTTTCGGATACGGCAATGCTTTCACCCGAAAGCCCTTCCGTTACTACAGGTCTGAGAGGTCTTGCCTACTGGGAAGTGGAGGTTACAGGTCCCTCACACGATTTGCACTCCGGACTCTTTGGCGGAACAGTGGGAAATCCCATCAATATCCTCTGTTCGATGATCGATCAGATGGTGGATGAAAAGGGGAAAATAACCATCCCCGGGTTTTACGACGATGTCACTGAGGTGTCTGAAGAAGAGCGGGAATTGCTTGGAAAAGCACCGTTTAATGAAGCGGAATATAAAAAAGCCATCGAAGTCAAGGAGCTTACCGGGGAAGAGGGATTTACCCCCACCGAACGGACCGGGATTCGCCCCTCTTTTGATGTTTGCGGAATATGGGGCGGTTACACCGGTGAAGGAGCCAAAACTGTTTTGCCCTCGAAAGCCCATGCCAAAATATCAACACGGCTGGTCCCCAATCAGGATCATAAAGAAATCGCCGAAAGGTTTAAAAAGCATTTTACAACCATCGCTCCCGGTTCGGTGAAAGTAAAGGTTACTCCCCTCCATGGTGGTCAGGGTTACGTCTGCCCCATTGACATCCCTGCCTACAAAGCCGCAGAAAAAGCATTTGAAGATATTTACGGAAAACGGCCTGTCCCGGTGCGCTCGGGCGGGAGCATCCCCATCATTTCCACATTTGAAGAAATACTGGGGCTTAAATCGGTATTAATGGGGTTTGGACTGGAATCGGATGCCATTCATTCTCCCAATGAAAATTATCCGCTTGAGCAATTCTATAACGGAATAAAAACCATTCCGCTATTTTATAAATATTTTGCAGAAATGAAGAAATAGCCCAAAAATCCTAATTATTTTTATTTTTGTAGTCGTTTTTATCAGGCCTCATCATTACGGGGCTTTTTTTTAAAGTTTTTTTTGTTCAATCAGGGTCTAACCAAAATAAATAATGGAGAAAAAGTTGAGATTGTCAGGATTCGCCGGAGTTGGAATAATATTTTTGAATTTATTTATTTCCTGCCACTTCCAAAACAAGAAACAGCCAAACAAGATTGAAGAAGTTTCCACAGACAGCACCACAGTGGTTAAACCGGTCCTAAAATACGGGCTTCCTTTAGACTCATTCCTGGTAGAAGAAGGCACGGTTAAACGCAATGAGTATTTGGGCTCCATCCTTACCGGATTCGGAGTGGACATGGTCACCATCGACCGCCTGGCAGAAGGGTCTAAAAAGGTTTTTGATGTCCGGAAAATCAAATACGGAAATAATTATTCTGTTTTCAAAACTCCTGACTCACTCGCCCAAGCCCGTTATTTTGTGTATGAAAATTCGCCAACGGATTACACCATTTTTGAGCTGTTTGACTCTCTGCGTGTCTACCAGGGAAAAAAAGATGTAGAAGTCAGGCTTCAAAAAGCCCAGGGAGTCATCGAATCCTCCCTTTGGAACGCAATGGAAAACAATGGACTGGACCCCTTGCTCGCCAACCGTCTTTCCCGTATTTACGCATGGACCATCGACTTTTTTGGCATCCAGAAGGGCGACCGCTTCCGGGTCATTTTTGATGAGCAATTTGTGGAAGGCCAGTCCATTGGCATTGGAAACATCTATGCGGTTCAGTTTGATCATTACGGCGAAGAAAATTATGCCTTCCGTTTTCTTCAGGATGAGCAGTATGATTATTTCGACGAAACCGGTGTCAGCCTCAGGAAAGCCTTTTTAAAAGCTCCCCTTGACTTTTACCGCATCAGCTCACGTTTTTCCCACAGCCGGCTTCATCCGGTACTCCGGATACGTCGCCCCCACCATGGAGTGGATTATGCTGCCCCCCGGGGAACTCCCGTAATGAGTATTGGAGACGGCACAGTCATTGAACGTGCCTACCAGCGCGGAGGTGGCGGCAATTACGTAAAAATTAAGCACAATTCGGTTTACCGGACAACCTATATGCACCTTTCCCGCTTTGGAAAAGGCATTACCACCGGTGCGAGAGTCAAGCAGGGAGATATCATCGGGTATGTGGGCTCCACCGGT
>CAYTDH010000011.1:15377-27556 GCA_964436325.1 uncultured Tangfeifania sp. | reverse complement strand
TGCGATTTCCTTACTAAATTAATTATCAATCACTTATTAAAATCTGTCATTGGCATCCGCCTTCCTGTAAACAACCAGGGCAACCTCTTCCCACTCCGAGCTTCGCGAATTCTATACTATTTTCACCCCCAATAAACAGCGATCCGTCGGTGGACAGGGAACAATGACAACCTTCTCCTTCCCTTTTCCGTCATCCTGACACCGCAGGCGATGTCTTTGGGAGAGAATAATTTCATTGTCTACATAAAGCGACGCTTCTCTCTTCTCAGTCCCTTGTAATTTTTTTACATTTAGCGGAACAAAAAAACCCATTCGCATGTTAGTCAAAGCTTATGGCAGTGCCGTTTTTGGAATTCATGCCACCACCATTACCATTGAAGTAGATGTTACCCGGGGAATCAAATTTTTGTTGGTTGGCCTTGCGGACAGTGCAGTAAAAGAGAGTCAGCAGCGCATAGAATCTGCTTTGCGTTTAAACGGCTTTAAATGGCCCCGGTATAAAATCATTATCAATATGGCTCCGGCGGATATTCGTAAAGAGGGATCGGCTTACGATTTGCCTCTGGCGGCGGCTATTTTGGCTGCTTCATCACAAATCCAAGGAGAAAAACTGGGCAAATATGTGCTCATGGGCGAGTTGTCGCTCGATGGCACCCTTCAATCGATTACCGGGGTTCTTCCCATTGCTGTGAATGCCCGTAAGGAAGGATTTGAAGGATTTATTTTGCCCAAACAAAATGCCCGGGAAGCTGCTGTTGTGGATAATCTGAAAGTTTACGGTGCAGAGAATCTGAGGGAGGTTATTGATTTTTTGAATGGCAAAGATAACCTGAAACAAACCATTGTGGATACCCGTGCCGAGTTTTATGCTCAAATCAATAACAATCCGCTCGATTTTGCCGATGTGAAAGGACAGGAGAATGTAAAAAGGGCATTGGAAATTGCGGCGGCGGGTGGCCATAACATTGTCTTAATCGGTCCCCCGGGATCGGGAAAAACCATGCTGGCCAAGCGCATTCCCACTATTCTTCCGCCATTTACACTGAAAGAGGCCCTTGAAACGACCAAAATTCATTCGGTGGCAGGCAAAATTGGTAAAGATACGTCGCTGATGACCCGGCGTCCTTTTCGCTCTCCCCATCATACCATCAGCGATGTGGCTCTGGTTGGCGGGGGGAATTTTCCGCAGCCGGGTGAAATTTCCCTGGCCCATCATGGTGTGCTTTTTCTCGATGAACTTCCGGAATTTAAGCGGACTGTCCTTGAGGTTATGCGGCAACCGCTCGAGGACCGGCTGATTACCATCTCAAGGGCTAAATTTACCGTGGAATATCCCAGCAGTTTCATGCTGGTGGCCTCCATGAATCCCTGCCCCTGTGGTTATTATAATCATCCAACCAAAGATTGTGTTTGTGGACCGGGAGTGGTTCAAAAATACCTTAACAAAATATCGGGTCCTTTACTTGATCGTATCGATATTCACCTGGAAGTTATTCCGGTGCCTTTTAAGAAACTGGCCGAAATGGAATCTTCCGAAAGCAGTGCATCTGTGCGTGCAAGGGTGATGGAGGCCCGTAAAATCCAGGAAGAACGTTTTGCAGATCAAAAGGGAATTTTTGCCAATGCCCAGATGAATTCAAAGCTTATACGGAATTTTGTTCAACTCGATGAAACAGGGAACGATTTGATTAAGAATGCGATGGACAAGCTGGGCCTGTCTGCCAGGGCTTACGACCGGATTTTAAAAGTAGCCCGTACCATTGCTGACCTTGAGAACGAGGAAAATGTCAAGGCACATCACCTTTCTGAAGCCATTCATTACCGGAGTCTGGACCGCGATTCCTGGGGAGGATAGGAAAATACCCCGCCGGGAGGGAAGTTGTCATTGTTGTCATTGTTATCATTGTTGTCGTTGTTGGGGGAAGCAGAGGAGGAAGGCGTTTTGTCCCATTACGACCGTTTCAATCTTGCCTGAAAAGGCCTCGTTTACAGGAAATCAAATTTCCCGTTTCCCGTTGATTTTGATCCGGAACTGTTGCTGAAAAGACGCGAATTTTTAATAATTGAATTGATTGTTAAAATATTGTGAAATCGGCTCTCTAAACGGGGAAAATCTCTTTTTGGGAGTTAACAATATTTATCATTGTGCCCATGTTTAACCACAAAAAAAATGTAAAAATATGGCAGTTTCAACCATAAAAGTAGGTGCTGAAATGGGTACCGGATTTTCAACCAAAATTAATTGTTCACACCCTTTTGTAATTGACCAGCCCCGGCAGGGTGGCGGCAATGATGAGGGTCCCAATCCGCTGGAAATATTTTTGTCGAGTTTGCCGGCATGTATCTGTGCAATTGGCCGGATCATTGCCATGCAACGTAACATTAATCTGCGGGGGATTGAGGCGGAAGTAGAAGGAGACCTCGATAAAGATTTTTTGTTGGGAAAGACCAGTGAAGGACGTGCCGGTTTTACCGAAATCAGGTCGTTTGTGTACATCGATGCCGACATGTCGCAGGAGGAAAAGGAGGCTTTCCTGGAAGAAATTGAAAAGCGATGCCCCATTGCGGATAACATGGCTCAGACTACTGTTATTAAACCCGTGGTAACGGCGGAATAGAGGGGAATAATTCTTAAGAAATGATGCTGTTCTGATATACGGGACAGCATTTTTTTTGCCCGGTAATTGAATCTCATGCCTCTTTCACAGCTTCTTATTTTCAAAATGCCATGGTTTTTTCCATAAAACGGGATTGGTATCGGGTATGCTGTCTCTGATTATTTTTGTAACTTTATAAAAAACATATTATTATGGCAACAAAAGAGAACTATGCGATTTCACGCAGAAATTTCATCAAAGTTTCGGCAGCCACCACCGCCGGTGTATCGATGATGAGCCTGGGGGGCTGTAATGTGGAGAATGTACCTGACCCCATGAAAAGGAAGTTTGGGAAACACGATTTTATGGTTACTTCGTTGGGACTTGGAGGACAGGCCTCCCTTCAGTGGACTCCTGCTGACGTCGACCCGGTCCCCATTATTCTCAAGGCATTTGACCTGGGCATCAATTATTTTGATACTTCCAACCTTTACGACGACAGTCAGTTGAATTACCATAAAGCTTTTCAAAAGTTGAACCTTATTCCTGGTGAGGAAGGATACGATGAGGAGCTTCGTAAATCCATCTGGTTGACCAGTAAAACCGCCATGCGGTGGGGAAGCCCGGATTTCCCTGAACGGGAGAATGTCCGGAACTGGTCCAACGGGGATGAGGTGAAATGTGCGGTGGATGACGTAAAACGCTCATTGACTCAGCTTTTTGGGGATAATAAGGGCCACTATCCGGAAGGTTCTTATCTCGATATGGTGTTGATTCATACATTGCACAACACCGATGAGATCGATGTGCTTTACGAAGGCCTGGAAACACCACTTGATCCGGATGGTAATTTTGGAGCTTTGGTGGCGCTGCGGGATTTACGGGATGGAACCAACCTTACCGGGATGAACCCTAATCGGGAAAAACTGATCAACCATATCGGATTTTCCGGGCATAACAATCCTCCTGCGATGATTGATATGATTCAGCGTGATCAGTGGGGCATTCTTGAAGGGATGCTGGTGGCCATTAATGCCAACGACCGCCAGATGTTCAACATGCAGCACAATGTTATTCCCGTTGCCGAGGCTAAAGGATTGGGAATCATTGGGATGAAAACATTTGCCGACGCCGCCATGTACCACAAAGAACCCAAATGGTCGAATGTGCCCGACGATGTTTATCGTCAGGTGGGAAAACCGGGTTTGCCCAGCCGACCGTTAATTGAATATTCATTGACAACTCCAGGAGTTCATACCCTCATTGTTGGCATCGGTCAGATTGACGAAGATCCCATGAAATGCCAATTGGTTCAAAATTATTATGCCGCCCAGATTCAGCCTGGTGGTTTGACGGAAGATGAGCGGCAGGAAATCGAACAGATGACTTCGGACATTAAGAACGGCAAAACCAATTATTTCCAGATGGAGAATGAGGGACTGAAAGGGCCTCGCATGGTTCATAAAGAGCAAAAAGCGGGAAAAAACAGGATTACCTGGCAAACTGCTTATGCCGGTCCCAGCCCGTTGTCGCATTATGAAATCATGGTAAACGGTGAGCTGGCAGGGAAAGTGGAACATACTCCTCAAACCCTGAAAAGTGAACCGTTTGTTTATGAAACCCAAAAAGATGCTGAGAAGCTTGTTGTCGCTGCCGTCGACCAATCGGGCAACAGGGCAGAAACTGCAATCACCTAGCGGTCTCCGTTGAATATTTTGCGGCGATTTGTCAAGAAGAGAGAAATCTCAGCGGGGACGAGCCAGGGGTGCCCCGTTTTTATCAGGATATGCTTTTTCGCTTCAGGTTCAGATAGGAATAATGGAATTTGTTTTTTGAATCGAAAAAGTCTTCATGTGTCACTTCTTCCCATTCCGAAAAATCGATTTCGGGAAAGTATACATCGGCCTCGAATGATTTTTTCACCAGGGTTAAATACATTTTTCCAGCCAGGGGGTAAAACTGGCGGTAAATGCTTCCCCCACCTATAACAAAAGCTTCTTCTTCATTTTTGACTTTTTCCAGGGCTTCATTTATGGAGAAGACGGTTTCACAGCCGGGGAAATGTTCCTCCGGGTTATCAGTGATCACAATATGCCGCCGCCGGGGTAATGGCCATTTAGGCAATGAAAGCAATGTATTCCGGCCCATAATAAGGGGATGTCCTGTGGTAATTTGCTTGAATCGTTTCAAATCATCGGGAAGATGAAATAACAGGTTGTTGTTTTTGCCAATTGCCAGGTTTTCCGCAACAGCTACAATAATGGAGATATTTTTATGAATCATGGTGTTCGTTTTAGACTGCGACTTTCCCTTTAATATGCGGATGGGCCTGGTAATTCACCAGCCGGAAATCATCAAATTTAAAGGCGAAGATATTTTTCACCTCCGGGTTTATTTGCATTTCAGGGAGTGGATAAGGAGTTCGGGACAGTTGAAGCTTAACTTGTTCGAGGTGGTTTAAATAGATATGTGCATCACCAAAAGTATGGATAAATTCGCCCGGACGGAGGCCTGTTACCTGAGCCACCATCAGTGTGAGTAGTGCATAAGATGCGATATTAAAGGGAACGCCGAGAAAAACATCGGCACTGCGCTGGTAAAGCTGGCAGGATAATTTGCCATCGGCGACATAAAACTGGAAAAGGATATGGCAGGGCGGAAGGTTCATTTTCTCCAGTTCTCCCACATTCCAGGCACTGACAACATGCCGGCGGGAGTCGGGATATTTTTCAATGGAATCGATAATTTGTGAAATTTGGTCGATGTGTTTGCCATCCGGCGAAGGCCAGCTTCTCCACTGATAACCGTAAATATGTCCCAGTTCCCCGTTTTCATCTGCCCATTCGTTCCATATACGAACCCCATTTTTTTTCAGATACTTAACGTTGGTGTCCCCTGCAAGAAACCACAAGAGTTCATGAATAATGGATTTAAGGTGGAGTTTTTTGGTGGTAACCACGGGAAAACCATCGCTCAGGTTGAACCGCATCTGGTGCCCGAAAATGCTTAAAGTGCCTGTTCCGGTCCGGTCTTTTTTCTCTGTCCCATTCTCCAGGATGGTTTCCAGGAGATTCAAGTACTGTTTCATTCTTTACTGTTTTGGTAAAACCCGCACGTGAGGTTGATGAATTTTTTGCCGCGGCAAAAATAAACAAACCAATGGCTTTGTTGGTAATTATACACTTAAAATGATGAAAATGTTCAGGCCATCAAAGTGCAATCGCTTTTTGGGAGTTTGAATGGCGTGACAATCCGGATACTTATCCGTTTCGTTTTGCTCTGTATTTTTTGCAGAATAGGGCATCGTCCTCGTGTTTGTCGTGCAGGCATTCGGGACAAACCTGAGTGCTGCGGGAGGTCTGCGGGGATACCATTCTTGAGTTCACAAGACTGTTTCTGCTTTTTCAAATGGCAGGCCGAATGCTTCTGCCACACCCTGATACACCACTTTGCCGTGAACCACATTTAATCCTTTAAGAAGGGGATGATTCTCGGAACAGGCTTTTTTCCAGCCCTTTTCAGCAATTTGCAGGGCATACGGCAGGGTGGAATTGGTCAGGGCGATAGTAGAGGTACGGGGAACGGCCCCCGGCATATTGGCTACACAATAGTGGATGACTTCGTCGATGGTAAAGGTGGGCTCTGCATGCGTAGTGGCGGTTGTGGTTTCGAAGCACCCTCCCTGGTCAACGGCTACATCCACCAATACAGTACCCGGACGCATGGTGGGAAGCATATCGCGGGTAACCAGCCTTGGTGCCTTTGCCCCGGGAATCAGCACGGCTCCTATGACCAGGTCGTGTGACTGTACCATGTCGCGAATATTGTAATCATTGCTCATCATGGTTTTTACATTGGCCGGCATAATATCGTCGAGGTACCGCATCCGTTTCAGGTTGATGTCCATAATAGTCACATCAGCACCCAGCCCTGCAGCCATTTTGGCCGCCTCGGTGCCTACAATACCACCTCCCAGAATCAATACTTTTGCGGGAGGAACACCCGGCACTCCGCCCAACAGGACCCCGTATCCACCATATGTTTTTTCGAGGTATTTTGCGCCTTCCTGAACCGACATGCGCCCAGCCACCTCGCTCATGGGAACGAGTAACGGAAGCGAACGGTCTTCAAGTTCAACCGTTTCATAAGCCAGGCAGACCGATTCATTTTCAATCATGGCACGGGTTAACTTTTCGGATGATGCAAAATGAAAGTAAGTATAAAGAATCTGACCTTTTTTTATCAACGGGTATTCCGGTTCTATGGGTTCTTTTACCTTCATGATCATTTCGGCAGTGCGATAAACCTCCTCAATGGCAGGTACCATAACGGCCCCGGCTTCAAGGTAATATTCATCCAAAAAACCACTTCCTTTGCCTGCTCCTGCCTGCACAAAAACCTCATGCCCGCGCTTTACAAGTTCTGCCGCCCCTGCTGGGGTCAATGCAATTCGGTTTTCGTTATTTTTTATTTCTTGTGGAACTCCAATTTTCATCTTGTTGAGTTATTCATTATTTCTTCAAAAATAGGGAGCTAAGTTTGAAGAAAATATGACAAATCTTACTGATTTTTTCAAGTGAAGCTTTTCTTAGGATTCTGATTGATAAACTGAAAGTTAATATTTTTATAATTCGCACAATTGAAATTTTTTAATATCCATGGTTTTCAGTTTGATACTTGTATCTTTGCTGTCTTAAAAAAATATTTTACAACATGCCTACAGTTTCAGAAAGAGGACGAGCGATGCCTGATTCTCCAATCAGGAAATTAGCTCCGCTGGCTGAGAAAGCCAAAGAGCGGGGGACGAAGGTGTATCATCTGAACATCGGCCAGCCCGATTTAGAAACCCCTCCGGAGGCCCTTGCGGCGATTCGGAACATCGATCGCAAAATTCTGGAATATACACCCAGCGAAGGAATCCGTTCGTTCCGTGAGAAACTGGCAAAGTACTATCATAAATTCCGGATAAATGTTGACGTCGATGATATTATTGTGACCTCCGGCGGAAGTGAAGCGGTTACATTTGCGTTTATGAGCTGCCTTGACCCCGGCGATGAGATTATTGTTCCGGAGCCGGCTTATGCCAACTATGAAGCGTTTGCCATTGTGGCGGGTGCTGTGATTAAATCGATCGCTGCCGATATTGAGGAGGGATTTGCCCTGCCTCCGGTGGAGGAGTTTGAGAAACTGATAACCCCGAAAACCAAGGGGATTATGATTTGTAATCCCAATAATCCCACCGGTTACCTTTACACCCGGGAGGAGATGAACAAAATTCGGGATTTGGTGAAAAAATATGATTTATACCTTTTCTCGGATGAGGTGTACCGCGAATTTTGTTACACCGGATCGCCCTACATTTCGGCTTTTCATTTGAAAGGGATAGAACAAAATGTAGTTTTGGTGGATTCGGTTTCGAAGCGTTACAGCGAATGCGGGCTGCGCATCGGAGCACTCATTACCAAGAACGAGGAGGTAAAGCAAAACGTTATTAAATTCTGCCAGGCCCGGTTAAGTCCACCCCTTATCGGACAAATTGCAGCGGAGGCTTCGCTCGATGCCGACCCGGAGTACATGTTGAATAACTACAACGAATATGTGAATCGCCGCAAATTTTTAATCGACGGGCTGAACCGCATTGAAGGTGTTTATTCACCCATTCCCATGGGAGCTTTCTATACCGTTGCGCGTCTACCGGTGGATAATTCCGAGAAATTTTGTGCCTGGTTGCTTTCCGATTTTGAATATGAAAAACAAACCATTTATCTGGCCCCGGCCTCCGGCTTTTATACCGTCCCCGACAAAGGGCAGGATGAGGTGCGCATCGCTTATGTGCTGAACAGGGAAGATTTGGGCAACAGTCTTAAAGTTCTGGAAGAAGCACTGAAAGTTTATCCGGGGAGCAAGGTGAAGAAGGCTGCTGCAATAGAGAATCGTTAACTCGGGAAGGTTGAGGGCTTTCTAATTAAAATTAAGAATTCTATTTTTTAAGCTGAAAATTAAAAAAAGGACCATCCTTCAAAAAAAGAACGGTCCTTTTCTCCTTTCTTCTCTTAGCTAAAGAGGGTCCTCTTATTATTTCATGTTTTTAATCCGCTCCATTGCTTCGATGGTATTTTCACGGTCTGCAAATGCCGAAAAGCGGAAATAACCTTCTCCGGCAGGACCGAATCCTGATCCCGGGGTTCCCACAACATTGGCTTCATTGAGCACTTTGTCGAAAAAGTCCCAGGAGCTCATCCCGTCTTTGGTTTTTACCCAAATGTATGGGGCGTTGACCCCGCCAAAAACTTCATATCCCTGTTCGGTCAGGCTCTCTTTCATAATCCGGGCATTTTCGAGATAATAGGCAATGACCTCAGCCACTTCTTTTTTCCCTTCCTCCGAATATACTGAAGCTGCAGCTTTTTGCACCGGGTAGGAGACTCCGTTGAATTTGGTTGACTGGCGGCGGTTCCAAAAGGGTTTTACCGGGTGCGCTTTGCCAGCTTTATCATAGGCCATCAGTTCTTCGGGAATGACAGTGTAAGCACAGCGGGTTCCGGTGAAGCCGGCGGTTTTGGAGAAACTGCGGAATTCAATGGCTACCTTTTGGGCCCCTTCAATTTCGTAAATGGAATGGGGAACGTTTTCTTCCGTAATAAATGCTTCGTAGGCGGCATCATACAGGATAATGCTTTTGTTTTTCAGGGCATAGTCCACCCATTTTTTGAGTTCTTCCCTGGAAGCCACGGTCCCTGTGGGATTATTGGGATAACACAGGAAGATGAGATCGGGTGTTTCGGTGGGTAAATCAGGAATGAAATGGTTTTCTTTCGTACAGGGCATGTAAATAATCCCTTCGTAATGCCCTTCATGGTAGTCGCCCGTTTTTCCCGACATGACAGTGGTATCTGCATAAACGGGGTAAACAGGATCGCAGATTCCGATTTTATTGTCGTGACCAAATATTTCCTGGATATTCCCTGTGTCGCATTTTGACCCGTCTGAAATAAAAATGTCATCAGGGGAGATATCGATGCCATTATCCTGATAGGCATTTTTTGAAATGGCTTCGCGCAAAAAAGCGTACCCCTGTTCCGGGCCATACCCTTTAAAAGTTTTGGCTGTACTCATTTCATCGACTCCCTCATGAAAGGCTTTGACAACGGTAGGCACCAAAGGTTGCGTGACATCTCCAATGCCCATCTTAATCACTTGTTTGCCTGGATTGGCCTCGAGGAATTCGTTCACTCTTCTCCCTATTTCCGGGAAGAGATAACCCGCCTGAAGTTTCAGGTAATTTTCATTAATTAATGCCATAAACTATTGAATTATTTGAAATGTATTCATTTTTTGCAAAGGTAAAAAATAAAAATGGCAGTGGTGAATTCCTTCAAATTACCCGGGGAAAAACCGCGGATGTTTAATACTTTTGTAAGATAAACGAAGAAGCATGCAAAATTTTTTTGTGAAATCCCATGGTTTAGGGAACGATTACATTGTTTTGAACGAAAACGATATTCAATTTAAGCTTACTCCAGCTGCCATTCAAAAAATCTGCGATGTACATTATGGGATTGGCTCCGACGGTATTCTATTAAAGGTATCGAGCCAGAAAGCTGATTTTGGGTTGCGGATTTTGAATCCGGATGGTTCGGAAGCCGAAAAGAGCGGGAACGGGCTGCGAATATTTGCCAAATACCTTTATGATTATCAAATAGCTTCCTCACGCCGTTTCACTATTGAGACTTCCGGAGGATTGGTACAGGCTGAGATTATGGAGGAGAAGCAAGGGAAGGCTTACATGGTGCGGGTTGATATGGGGAAGGCCATTTTTTCATCCCCCCGTATTCCCATTGAATGCGATCATGTTGAATGCATGGATGAGCCGCTTCAACTGGAATACAGGGATTATTTAATGAACTGTGTTTCGGTGGGGAATCCCCATTGCGTTATTCTGAAAGAGTTGCTTGATGAGGAGGAGGTGAAAACTTTCGGGCCTCAGATTGAAAATCATCGGGTTTTTCCTAACCGTATTAATGTTCAGTTTGCCCGTGTTGTTTCACCCGACGAGGTGGAAATCATGATTTGGGAACGGGGAGCAGGCTGGACACTCGCTTCCGGTAGTTCATCGTGTGCGGTGGCCGCAGTTATGGTTAAAAAAGGATTGACAAATCCCCATTTATCCGTAAAAATGCCCGGTGGTTCCCTTAAAATTGAAATTGATTCTTCCTGGGCAATACGAATGACCGGAGAAGTGCGGGAAATTGCCAGCGGCCACCTCAGCCAGGAATTAGTGGATGATCTTGATCGTCCGGGGTGAGTGTATTAACTCTCTACTAAATTTCCTGCCTTTATTTAGATTCATTCCAGGAAATTCCCGGCAATTTGTATTTTTGTGAAGCAAAATTGAAAATTTATGGCAAAGAAAAAGATTCCGTTTTCAAAAGAGGAACTTGAAAAAATAATTGAAAACCATCCTACTCCTTTTCACATTTATGATGAAAAGGCCATCAGGGAAAATGCCCGGAGGTTTAAAAAGGCCTTTGAATGGAATGAGGGATTTAAGGAGTATTATGCCATTAAAGCGGCGCCGAATCCTTACCTCATGAAAATATTGAGGGAAGAAGGTTTTGGTATCGACTGCAGCTCTGAAGCAGAACTCGAACTTGCCCGGCGTTTGGGCATGAGTGGTGAGGAGATAATGCTTACTTCGAATGATACTCCTGTCAAAGAGTTTCGGAAGGCTAAAGATATGGGAGCTATCATCAATTTGGATGACATTTCACATATCGATTACCTGGAGAAGAATGTCGGGCTTCCTGAGACCATTTGCATGCGTTACAATCCCGGTGATTTAAAAGAAGGAAATTTAATCATTGGGCATCCAGAGGAGGCGAAGTACGGCTTTACGCATGATCAGATTATTGAAGGATACCGGATATTAAAAAGCAAAGGGGTAAAGCAATTTGGTGTACACACTATGGTGGCTTCCAATGAGTTGGATCCCGATTACTTTATTGAAACAGCCGAACTGCTTTTTAATCTGATTGCTGAAGTTGCTGAAAAAGCGGGTGTTCGTATCTCTTTTGCCAATCTGGGAGGGGGGATCGGAATTCCGTATAAGCCTGAACAGGAACCCGTTGACATGGAATATGTGGGGAAAGGAATCCGGAAAGTTTATGAAGAAAAGATTTCAGGCAACGGGCTTGATCCGCTGAAAATCTTTTTTGAGTCGGGGAGAGCGATAACCGGACCTTATGGTTATTTGGTTTCAAAAGTTCTTCACATAAAAGATACCTATAAAAAATATGCAGGGCTGGATGCCAGCATGGTGAACCTCATGCGGCCGGGGATGTATGGTGCTTATCATCACATTACGGTTGCCGGGAAAGAAGATCAACCGCATAATCAGAAATATGATGTTACCGGTTCGCTGTGTGAGAACAACGACAAATTTGCCATTGACCGGATGCTTCCTGATCTGGAGCGTGGAGACATTATGGTTATTCATGATGCCGGCGCACATGGTCACTCCATGGGGTTCAACTACAATGGAAAGTTGAAGTCGGCCGAACTGCTATGGCGTGAAAACGGCGA
>CAYTDH010000011.1:0-15277 GCA_964436325.1 uncultured Tangfeifania sp. | reverse complement strand
TGGTTAAGAAGCTGGTTCAATTAAGAACCAGCTCCTTTAATGAATAAAAACAAAGGGCGTGTTAAGCCTCTTTATAACCTTCTTCTAAGCTTAATTGACGGGCAACCACTGTAAGTAAGACACCGTAAATAACTTTGGATGAAACATCAGCAATGGTGTAGGTGATTTGTCTTGCAACAACACCTATTTCATTAAATAATCCTCCTTCTGGTCCAATTCCTCCGAGGTGCGGCATCAAAAAAGCTCCGGGATAAAGCATCCAGGAAATCAGAAAGAGAATCCAAATGGAATTGAGGGTTTTTTGGGCTTTGACAGGAATCCCTTCTTTGCCTTCACTTATTACCCGTCGCATGAGTATTAAGATGTGGATGAAAAATATCGTTGAGATAGAACCCCAAATGAAAAATGCGGTTAAATTCGTCACTTCATAATATTGACCAATGTATCCTGTTATTATCATAGCTGCGCCCGAAAACCAAAATTGATTTCTAATGCTTGAAGGTTTTGATTTAGTAAGCGAGACAACGAATAAAATCTGGAAAAGCAACATAGGAACATCAATTAACCAATTGAGATAACGATAACCATTGTTGAAAAGGTCTTTCCCTTCCCCAAGGAAATAACGTCCTTCATCTGCATTAAAGACAAAACTATTCGTCCAGTTACCAGCCTGTGCGAATAGCAAAAGGAAAGCAGAAACCATTACAACAACCGACAAGACGGAAGAAGTACGGTACTTGGGGGCCACCGTTTTAATGGTAAGTACAAAGTAAAACAGTGCGGCCAACATTACCGCATAGCCTAGCGTTAAAACATGAGCTACCATTTGGTAGGCCATTTCACTTAAGCCCTGATCATGACCTACAAAATTTTCAAAAGTCGCATTAACAAATTCATTCATGGTTTTGTATTTTATAATTATTAATAAATAGTATTAGTAAAACACGCATTTAAAACTTTTGTTTGATAAATTTTTAAAAAAGTTAAACAAAATCCCATAGATGTTCTCAATTAAATTCTGGTGATAATTGGTTATTCTTTTTTATTGAATTCATTTTTCAACAATTTTAAGCGTCTTTTTTTGTATTTTAGAGTCATGAATATTGGATTCGATGCCAAAAGGGCCTTCCGGAATGCTTCCGGTTTAGGAAATTACAGCAGAAATACCTTAAATGCGCTGAAGCGTTATTTCCCAGGGAACAAATATGCCCTTTACACCCCTTCCCCGGAATCAGAACACTTTGATGCTGGTCCTCCATTCCGGATTGTTCCCCCGCCCAATCTTTTTTACCGGTTGTTTAAACCTTTATGGCGCAGTTTTTTTCTTGCGGGTTATCTCAAAAAGTCGGATCTCGACCTTTTTCATGGATTGAGTAATGAATTGCCGCGGGGAATTCACAAAACGGGAATCCCTTCAGTGGTAACGATCCACGATTTGATTTTTATGCGTTATCCGGAATTTTACAAACCCATTGATCGAAATATCTATTTTAGAAAGATCAAGTATTCCTGTACCGCAGCCGATAAAATCATTGCCATCAGCCAGCAAACCCGGAGCGATGTGGAAACTTTCTTCCAGGTACCTCCGGAAAAAATTGAAGTCATTTATCAGCCGGTTGCTGCTGTTTTTTTTGATAAGCAGGATTCTTCTGGCATTGCTTCCCGGTTTGATATTCCATCGGGATATATTCTTTCGGTAGGCACTCTGGAGCCAAGGAAGAACCAGATGGCGCTGCTACAAGCCCTGCATGAGGAGCAAATTGAATGTCCGGTGGTTTTTGTGGGGAAACCCACAGCTTACGTTTCAAAGATGAAAAAATTTATCGATGAGAAGGGGATGAAGAACAATGTGATTTTTTTATCAGGTCTTTCTGAAGAAGAACTGGCTTTTCTTTATCAACATGCGGTGTTGTCGGTATACATTTCGGTCTTTGAAGGTTTTGGCCTGCCTGTGATTGAGGCGATGGCCAGTGGGTGTCCCGTCATCACCTCCTCTGTTTCCTGCCTTCCCGAAACGGCAGGAGAGGCTGCAGTCCTTTGCGATCCGGGGAATATCTCCGATATCGGGGAAAAATTAAATGCTTTGCTGAATGACGATGCCCTCCGGAAACAACTTATTGAGAAAGGACTTATGAGGGCAGAAATATTTCATCCGGGGAAATATTCCAAAAATTTGATTTCTTTGTACACCAAAATTTTGACAGAAAACGATGCAGGACGATCTGAAAAAAGCGGTTGAGGAACTAAAAAAAGGGGGTGTGATTTTATACCCTACCGATACGGTATGGAGCCTGGGGTGCGATGCCACCAATGCGGAAGCTGTTGCACGGA
This sequence comes from uncultured Tangfeifania sp., assembly GCA_964436325.1. Taxonomy (GTDB): domain Bacteria; phylum Bacteroidota; class Bacteroidia; order Bacteroidales; family Prolixibacteraceae; genus Tangfeifania. The sequence goes on along the minus strand of CAYTDH010000011.1, from coordinate 12,946 downwards.
TATATCACATTAAGCAGCACGAAGATGCCAAAAGCATGCTTATACTGCTTGAAAATCCGGCCTTGCTGGAGCGCTACGTTAATGATGTACCCGATGTGGCCTGGGATCTTGTGGAAATTACGACAACTCCCCTGACTGTTATTTATCCCGGCGCTAAAAATCTGCCGGATAATCTGATAGCTGATGATGGCAGTATCGGTATTCGGTTCACCAAAGAACTCTTTACCACTCAGCTTTTGCAGCGGTTTCGACGTCCGGTTGTTTCTGCCTCCGCCAATATTCATGGAGAAACAGCCCCGTCTTTTTTCGATGAAATTCCTGAAATCCTAAAGGAACAGGTGGATTATGTGGTTCAGTACCGGCAGGAGGATACTGTGCCGGTGAAGCCTCCCAGTATCATAAAGCTGGGGCCGGGAGGAAAAATTGACATTTTGCGGAAATAATTCCTTAGAACAGGGGTTATGTTATTGTTACAAACCATTCATGAATGAACAGAAGATGCAACGCGAAGGAAATATAATCAAAATGCGCACCGAACTGGCAACGCCGGTGAATTACTTCTTGCGCATCGGAGAAGAAGAAATAGGCATGAATGCGCTGATAGGAAAAGAAATCAGCATGCATTTTACGGGCCGGATTAACTGCATTTCATGTGGAAAAATAACCAAAACTTCTTTCAATCAGGGATTTTGTTACAATTGTTTACAAAATGCCCCCGAGGCCAGTGAGTCGGTGATGAGGCCGGAATTATCGAAATCTCATTTTGGAATTGCCCGCGATATGGAATGGGCCGAAAAGAATGATTTAATTGATCATTTTGTTTATCTTGCTGTTGCCAGTGAATTGAAAGTGGGGGTTACACGCTACCACCAGGTTCCGGCCCGCTGGATTGACCAGGGGGCCAGCTTTGCCATTAAAGTTGCCCGGACCCCTAACCGCCATATTGCCGGCATCATGGAGGTCTTTCTCAAAAAGTATTATACCGATCGTACACGATGGCAAGCCATGCTGAAAAATGAAATTGCCCGGGATATCGACCTGGTAAAGGAAAAACATAGGGTTTTGGAATTGCTGCCATCGGAATTGCAAAAATATGTTTCAGAGGAAGACGAAATTACAGCCATCGATTACCCGGTTCAGGAATATCCCCTGAAACTGAAAAGTGCCACTTTTGAAAAAACACCAGATATTCAGGGTGTTTTAAAAGGAATTAAGGGACAGTACCTCCTTTTTGATGATGACCGGGTATTGAATATACGGAAACATAATGGCTACTTTTTGCAAATTCAGTGGTAAGGTGACTTTTTTCTTGTTTCAGGAACATAAAATTTTCTTATTTTGTTGCGGCAAGCATTTTTTTTAAACCACTTTCAAAAAGACTGATATTTAGATAAATCAACATGGAAAACTTAGACTGGAAAAACATTGGATTCGGGTATCGCGATACAGACTACAATATTCGTTGTTATTACCGAAACGGGGAATGGGGAGAGTTGGAAATCAGCTCATCCAAGACGATTAATATGCATATTGCCGCCACATCGCTTCATTACGGGCAGCAGGCTTTTGAAGGATTGAAAGCGTTTAAAGGGAAGGACGGCCAGATTCGTGTTTTCCGGATGGATGAAAATGCCAAACGTCTTCAGCATTCATGCGATGGCATTTTGATGGCCCGTTTGCCCGAAGAAAAATTCATGGAGGCTGTGCGGATGGCTGTAAAAATGAACAGCCGTTTTGTGCCTCCTTATGAAAGTGGTGCTGCCCTGTATATCCGGCCTCTGTTGATTGGTACTGCCCCCGAGATTGGGGTCAAGCCTTCCACTGAATATTTGTTTATGGTTTTTGTTATGCCTGTAGGACCTTATTTCCCTGAAGGTTTTAAACCTACTGATTTGGTTATTATGCGGGAATACGACCGTGCGGCTCCTCAGGGAACAGGGAAGTATAAAGTGGGTGGAAATTATGCGGCCAGTATGGGAGCCGGGAAACTGGCCAAGGAAAAGGGGTTTTCAGCTGTATTGTATCTCGATGCCCGCGAAAAGAAATACCTCGATGAATGTGGCCCGGCCAACTTCTTTGGCATCAAAAACAACACGTATATTACCCCGCTTTCCGATTCCATTTTACCTTCCATTACCAATAAAAGCCTCATGGTTCTGGCAGAAGAGATGGGCCTTAAAGTGGAAAGGCGGAAAGTGCCGTATGAAGAACTTTCTGAATTTGAGGAGATAGGTGCATGCGGAACCGCTGCTGTTATTTCTCCCATAAAAGGGGTTTACGATGCTGATAATGATAAGTGGTTCAGGTATGGCGACCAGCCCGGGAAGTGGTGTACCCGGCTTTATGACAGGCTCAGGGCTATACAGTATGGCCTGGAGCACGATAAACATGGTTGGATTTCTTTAATTTAATTCCCATTTGCCCCGGAATAAAATGACCTTTAACGGAGGGTAAAAATCCGGATATTCAAAATTTTTTTTGCTTACTGTAACTTCTCAGTGACCTGTCCGTCCTAAGGGATGAACAGTGTTCAAATTTACCCGATGAATGTAAACCAGTACAATCAGTCTGTGGATCTTTTCTCTGACCGTCTCTTCCGGTTTGTGCTAAAAAGCATTAAGGACATGCACAAAGCGGAAGATATTGTTCAGGACAGTTTTGAAAAACTTTGGCGAAACAGGCAGAATGTCAATTTTGAGAAGGTAAAATCCTATTTGTTTACCACAGCCTATCATACGATGATCGATCGCCTGCGCAAGGAGCAACGGTCTGCTTTCTCCGAAGATATGAATCTGCCGGAGAACAGCCATGAAAACAGTTATTCCGATTTGGGAGAAATTCTGGAAGAAGCTGTTAAGCGGCTGCCTGAAATACAACGCATGGTTTTGCTTTTACGGGATTACGAAGGCTACTCCTATCAAGAAATCGGAAAGCTTGCCGGCTTAAGCGAATCGCAGGTTAAGGTTTACATTTACCGGGCACGGGTTTTTTTGAAAAAGTATATCGGAAAAATGGAAGTGGTGATGTAATAAATTGGGAAAGACAAGGGTAGACAGGGAGAAAAATGGTAAAGGAATATGAAAGACGGGAAAATGAAGATTACAAGAAATAATTACGAACTTTTTTTTCTGGATTATGTGGAGGGAAACTTTGACCAAAATCAGGAGGATGACCTTCAACAATTCCTGCAGGAGAATCCCGATTTAAAAGAGGAACTTTCATTGTTGAAGCCGGTTTTATTGGATCCACCGGAGTTGAAGTATCCCGGTAAGGAGCGGCTTTACAAAGAAAGTCTGGATGATGAACGGATTTTTAACCGGGCTGCTGTAGACTGGGTTGAAGGAATTTTACCTGGTGAGGAAAAGGCAGCATTTGAGAACTATCTTGGAAAAAATCCCGGAAAAAGAAAGGATGCCGCGTTATTTGAAAAAACAAAACTGAAGCCTGATAATGCAATCGTTTTTGCAGACAAAAATAGATTGTATCGCCGTTCCAGGAGAACAGAACTGTTTCTCTGGTCAGGACGAATTGCCGCAATCCTTCTTTTGGCCCTGGCTTTTTATGGCATCATACAGCAATTCGGGGAGCCTGCTTTAACTCCGGCCCAGTTGGCTGAAATAAACGATACGCCTCCCGAAAAGGGGGTGCCGGAAGCAAAGGATAAAGAAACAGACCAGGCCATCACCCGGAATGAAGCTCCCGGTATCACGGACATACCTTCCACCACCGGAGAAATGGCGCGCATGGAATCGAAAAAGACGCCCCGCCTGGATAAAACCACAGAAAAGCCCCTGGGAAGAAGCGATTTGGCTGAAGCGGAAAGAACACCGCTTGAAGTACCGGAAAAGCTTGAGCCGCTGCATGCCTCAATACACAGGATGGAACCCCGCCAGGCAACATTGGCTGCTGTAACCCCGAAGCAACCTGCTTTTATGCCGCAGGAGCAAGGAGAAAGGCTCATCGGGGAGGCGCTCAGGGAGAATACCGGACTTGAAAACTTCTCTTTCAGGAAAATTACCCGGGCAGGTCTTAACCTGGTAACCACTATTTCGAACGAAAAATTCAATTACCAAACCAATCGCAGGGGTGAAATAACTGAAATCAGTTTCGACAGCCGTTTGATGGCCTTTTCTATCCCGACAAACAATGATTAAGTTTTTCCCTGTAACTTTTCAGGACCTTTATCCGTCTGAGCAACAAAACAATTAAACTAAGAAAGATGAAACAATTTTTGATTTTGGGTTTATGCATTCTGGTGTTTTTGCCGGCAATCGCACAAAAAGACACCACAGAGGTAAAGTTGAGAAAAAATGTTGTCACTGTTATTGAAGATGGCAAGAAAACACAGGTTAAGGTGGGCAATGAAAGAGGCATTGAAGTGATTACCGATGACTGGGGCGATACCACTCATCTACGGATCGGACGCCGGACATTCCGGGTGATTGAGGGGCATAACGGCACCCACCTGAAAATCGATAAAGAGGACAAGGAGAAACGATGGACCGGCAGTTTCAACCCTCACTGGGCAGGACTTGAGTTTGGAATGAATTTTTACCACCAGACGGATTATTCGCTTTACAGCGGAATGGATGTCCCCCGCGATTTTATGGAACTGAACAATGGAAAATCGATAACGGTTAATTTAAACATTGCTGAATTTGCTTTCCGGAACGAGGCCAATAATTTTGGTTTGGTTACCGGTCTTGGGTTCAGTTTTATGGACTTCACATTCGACCAGGCGCTCACCATTTCCAAGGAAGGGGGCGATGGGATTATTATGCCTGTTGAACTGGAACCGGACGGACTCAAAAAATCGAAACTGAACCTTACCTACCTTACGGCACCTTTGATGATTGAAGTTAAAACCCCTCTTCGTGCGGGAAATTCGAACCTTTACCTGGCTGCAGGCGTCATCGGAGGGCTGAATATTGGGGCCCATACCAAGTATAAATACAAGAATGACAAGGAGAAGGCAAAAAGCAACTTCAACCTCAATTCCGTTAAGTATGACCTCACAGGAAGGATAGGATTCGGTGATTTTTGCGTGTTTGTAAATTACGGAATGACCCCTCTTTTTAAAAAGAACGAGGGGCCGGAATTGGTTCCGGTGACTTTTGGAATCTCTTTTCCAAATATTTAATGTAGTGGGCTGTTGAATTTTTTTTTCAAAAAAGGAAATCCTTATTTTTGAGGCTTAAAAGAACCGTTATGGATTTTTTAAGCCTTCTTCCTTTATTGAGTTTTGTATTTATTTCCACTCTTTTGTCGGGCCGTATTATTGTTCTGAAAAGGAAAGGAATCAGGGTGAGTTCAAAGGAAGGAAAGAAGCCCAAATGGATGGTTTTCATTTATCCGGTTTTTGGTGCTCTTTTTTTGGTGTGGGTTGCTGAATTGATTATTCTTGCCCTTCCGGATGCTGAGGACGGGCTTCTTCCCCGGTGGTTCACACATAAACTCTTTTACTTGCCGGCATTCCAAATTGCAGGAATTGTTGTTGTTGTTCTTTCCCTTGTTTTATTAAGCATTACGTTATTGCATTTTAAACGGTCGCTCCGGTTTGGTCTTGACGAAAATAACCAGGGCGAATTGATTACCTCGGGCATTTTTTCATGGACGAGGAATCCGTTTTTTGTTTCCATCAATGCTTATTTTGCCGGGCTTGCCTTGCTGCATCCGAGTCTTTTATTCATTGCCATGGCGGGGTTAACGGTTTTCAGCATTCATTTTTTCATTCTGAAAGAGGAAAAATTTTTACGCCAACACCACGGCGACGATTACCATGATTATTCCAAAAAAGTGGGACGGTACTTGTAGAGGAGCTATTTCACACGCAAAATCTTTTTTCCTTCATAGTTCCACCATTTGTCTTCGGCTTTGATTTCGATGACATATTCCCCGGGGGAAAGGCTTAATTCGGGTTCAGCAATCCAGATATGTTCTGAATCGGAAGCGCCGCCCAGTTTTCGCCAGGGGACATCGCCCAGTTGTTGCTCGCTTTCCATGGCAGCCAGCCGGTAGGGATCTTTTTGTTTGTTTTTTTCCATTGGAATCCATTCACCTTTGCCGATTCGCATTTTGACTTCTGCGGAGGGCAATGCATTGTAAATGTTGGCCGTGACTTTTATTTTTTCGTTGCCAGCAGCATTTAAAAAGTCGGGAGCATCAATATGCATTTGGTAGTGGTCTGGTTTACCTGCGGTTTTCCATTTCAATTTCCAGTTGTTGCCATTGATATGCAAAAAGGCATAACCATTGGGTGTTCCATCTGACATCATGGTATGGGGAATGCCGTATTCATCGGGAGCGCCGGTCCACCATGCCCCGCAAACAGTTCCCATACTAATCATATGGTGAGGTTTTTCTCCGGGAAATCCGTGGCTGTTGTCAATAAAATGATGGTAGTGACGGTGTGTGTGTGCGGCCAGGGTAAGGCTGTTGGGGTGCATGGACAGCAGATTGAAGAACGCCTTTTTTTCGGCTTCGTTTTCCCAGGCGGTAGACCCTTCAATGGGGATGTGAGTCAGCAGCACCAGCAGTTGTCCCGGGGCCAGCCGTTTGATTTCATTGCGCAGGAATTCCATTTGGTTTTCTCCCAGGCCGGTCCGGTACGAAGGCCTGCCTTCGGTTTCTATACGCCGGATGTTATCCAGTACGACAAAATGGGCAGGGCCGTGGCTGAAGGAATACCAGGACGGACCAAATGTCCGGTACCAGGCTCCCCTGGCATGGGTATTATTTTTCCCTGAATAATCCAGGTCGTGGTTCCCGGGCACATACCACCAGGGTACCCCAAGAGTTGAGATACTGCCCGAAAGGTGCTCGAAAAGATTCAGGTTGTCAAAAACCACATCGCCGAGCGTTACTCCAAAGTCGGCATCTGTATTCACCAATTCGGGTAAAACATCCTGTTTCATGAAATAAATTTCTTTATCATCGCGCGGCTGGGTGTCTCCGAAAACAAGGACTTTTATCTGGTCGGACTCTTTTTGCGGATAAAGGGGAAAATCGACCGATTCGGGCAAAGGGCTTGTGGGGGATAATCCCTCGTAATTTTCTCCTGATGCTCCTTCCTTACTGTGCATGTAATAAAAGGAGTGCATTTGATTTTCATTTACCGGGATTTTCCAGTTTCGGGGTTTGATGAGAAAAACGGGCGAATTGTCGAGGAGGGGAAGTTTATATGCACCGTCACTGCCGGAGGTAACCACGTCGCGGCTGTTGGATACAGCGATGCCTTCCAGGGGGATGTCTTCCCCTGAATCGTAAGAGCCGTTATTATTTTTATCGTGAAAAACAATTCCTTGTACGGTGGATCCGGTCTGGGCTAAGAGGGCAGATTTGTGCTGCAGGGAAGGGAGCAGGAAAAGAAGAGGGATAATAAAAACAAACTGAAATTTTTTCATGGTGGTATAATTGTAAGTTATGAATTTCAAAGAAATAAATATTCCATGGAATAAAACCATTGGTGTTGATTTTTGTTTGGATGAATTGAATTTAAAATTTTTATTCTGTTCATTTTTGGATCATTTCAGTTCATAAACCTTCCGGCCATCGATCCAGGTACTTTCAATTTTTGCCTCCAATATTTTCCTGGGAGAGGCATGCATCAGGTCGGTGTCCAGCATGACAAAGTCGGCTTTCATTCCGGGTTCCAGACTGCCAAATTCGTTTTCGGAAAACGCGGCTTTAGCGGGCCAAAGGGTAATGGACTTCAGCGCCTGCTCCCGTGTCAGGGCTTCCTTATTCAGCCACCCTCCTTCGGGCCATCCCGAGTGGTCGGTACGGAAGATGGAGGCATAAAAGGTAAAAAGGGGATTGATATTTTCCACGGGGAAATCGGTGCCATTGGGCAGCCATCCCAATTGGTCCAGCAAGGTTTGGTAGGCATAGGCTCCTTTCTGCAGCCGGTCTTTTCCGAGCCTTTTTTCAGCCCAGTACATGTCGGATGTTGCATGGGTTGCTTGTACGGAAGGGACAATGGAAAACCTGGCAAATTTCGGGAGGTCCTCGGGATGGATTATCTGGGCATGCTCAATGCGCCAGCGCTTGTCATTTTTCCCTTTCAGGAATTTTCCATAGGTGTCCACTATCAGACGGTTGGCGCTGTCTCCAATGCAATGGGTTGCAACGGCAAACTGATTGTCCAGTGCCAGTTGGCAGATCCGGTCGTAGTAGGTCTGGGGTTCCATTTGCAGTCCTTGGTTTCCAGGAGCATCGGAATAGTCTTCAAGCAGCAGGGCACCCCTTGATCCCAGGGCACCATCGGCATAAATTTTAATGGTGTTAATGGTCATGCGTTCGGTTTTTAGAGGACCTTTTCCCAAAAAAGAGTCAAAGTTTTCCATTGTGGGATTAAGCATGGCATTGATCCGCAGTTTTAATTTATTTTGGCTTTGCATTTTTTGCATAAGCAGGATGGATTCTTTGTCCAGCCCGCAATCGGTGACTGAAGTAAGCCCCACTGCAAAGCATTTCTTCTGTGCTTCTGCCAGACCCATTTTTTGTTGTTCTTCAGAAATTTCCGGGATAAGCTTCCAAACCAGGTTCATGGCATTGTCGATAAGGACACCGGTTGCTTCACCATTTTGAGTGACAACTTCTCCACCTGGTATTTTGGTTTGTGCTGTAATTCCTGCCAGTTCGAGAGCTTTTGAGTTACACCAGCCCGCATGGCCGTCAACGCGTATCAGGAAGACCGGGGTTTCGGGGAACAGTACATCGAGTTTACTTTTGTCGGGCAGACCTGTTGTTTTCCAGTCGTTTTGATCCCAGCCGCGGCCCAGCACCCACTGCCCTCCAAATTTTTGGTGATGGGCCTGAATGACTTGATATATCTCCCCGGGAGAGGAGGTTCCCATGAGATCGGCATATTGCATAAGGTTGGTGGCTAATCCGTTTAGATGGCAGTGTGCATCATTGAATCCGGGATAAATAAATTTTTGGTGTGCGTCGATTACCGATTCAGCAGAATAACAGTCCAGTATTTCCCTTACAGACCCTACGGCGGCTATCTCTCCGTCCACAACGGCAAAACTTTCCGCTGTGGAAAATTCTTCATTCACCTTATAAACGACCGCGTTCGTTATTATCAGGTCGGCTTCTTCTTTGTGGGAACAGGCACTCATGGTCATTAATGCAGTTATTGCTATATAAAAAAATAATTCTTTTTTCACGCCAGGTTCATTTTCGGTGAAGCAGAACAAATATAATTTTAATTTGTGGAACGGCCATGATGCCTCTTCACCCGTTCATTCAGGAAAAATGGCTTCTGAATACTTTTGTTTCTCTCTGATTCTGTGTACCTCAAAGTGATCCACCTGGTGTTGATATAAATCAATTTTTGAATGAAATTTGGCAAATTATTCCGTCGGTGGTTGAATATTTTATACTTTAGTGGCCATATTATTCAAAAGCAAAGGCAAAATGTTTACGTTCGGCATATTTACAACTCACATCCCCTACATTGCTGTGGTTGCATTTTATGCCTTTTTTTTGCTTTTTGGAGCAGAAAAAGCTTCCAGTGGTGAAATTCATTCCGATAACAGGCATGCATTTATGGCCGACTTTAAGGTTACGGACAATCTCAATTTCACGGATGGAGCAGTTTATGGAGACGACATTTTTCTGGGTGCAAAACACCATTTCGGTTTTTCTGCCCGCTACACACAAAAGAAAGTCAAATACAAGTTAAAAGATGATCCGGCCATTTATCTGTTTGAGAATGGCACCTCTCTTTCCAACCGCCCGCCCCCATCCATTGGTTAAATTTCTTACGGAAAAAGTGCTGGGAATGTCCTTCGCGGACATGCCGGTAATTGCCAGAATGATTTTCTTTTAACCAATTTGAAACATTTTTTTTATGATAGGCCTGGTCGGGATTAGTTATAAAACATCAACCATTGAAATCAGGGAACAATTTTCCATCTCACAAGACGAAATTATTCCTTTCTCAGAACTCCTGGAGAAGGAAACCGGGATTTCGGATATCGTCGTATTGTCAACGTGTAACCGGACTGAAATTTATTTTTCACAGGATAAATACGATTTAAACCTGGCTTCCAAGTTGGTATATAAAGTACTCAAACAATTCAAGCAGGTTCAGAATAAATATTGGCATGCTTTTTACAGTTATGGAAACGAGGATGCCGTAACGCATTTATTTGAAGTTGCCGCCGGTATTGATTCCATGATAATCGGGGAAGACCAGATTATCGGACAAATAAAAGAGGCCTATGTGTTTTGCACCCAGGCTGCGTTGACTGATGCTATTTTGATGCGCCTGTTTCAGAAATCGTTTGAAGCCAGCAAAAGGGTTCGTTCCGAAACCCGGATAAAAATGGGGAGCACCTCCATCAGCAGTGCGGCTGTTCAGAAATGTGCCGGTTTATTCGAAGATTTTACAGACAAAAAGGTTTTGCTTATTGGTGCTGGTGAAACCGGGGGGTTGGTTTTACAGAACCTCAAAAAGAATGGGGTAAACAAGATTACTGTTACCAACCGGACACAGGAGAAAGCAGAAAAGCTGGCTTCCTGGCATCAATGTACCTTCCTGCCGTTTGAACAAATGGCGACTCACCTCTATCTTTATGATATTGTTATTGTGGCAACGGGTTCTCACAAACCGCTTGTTACCCGGGAAATGATCGAAGAGGCCCTTCCTCGGAGAGAGGGGATAGAGCAGGTGTTTATTGATATTTCGGTGCCTCGCAACATCGAGAAGAATGTGGAAGCACTGGAAAAAGTGCAGCTCTTCACCATCGACGATTTGCAGGAAATGGTGAATGCCAATATGGAGAAAAGGAAAGGCAGCATTTGCTCCGCCAATAAAATCATCAAAGAGATTGTGGACGAATTCACCGAATGGCTTGCCAGCCGGGCACTGCGACCTGCTATTAAGGCCATTACCTATAACATGCAGAAGGTCTCGAAAGAAGAACTTTCGGGGTACAATAAGGTGGATTCCGAAGAGATACAGCTTGCCATCCACGAATTTTCCAAACACCTGACCCAGAAATACACCCGAATGTTTATCAAGAACCTGAAGCAGATGACTGCCAACGGGAAAAACACCGATTCATTGAAAGTGATCAATGATCTTTTTAATATTACCAATGATTAAAAGGGGTTTCAGGGCATGAAAGAGAAAATCCGGATAGGAACACGTGGAAGTCAGTTGGCACTTTACCAGGCTGAAAAGACCCGGGAGGTTTTGGTGGAAATGTTACCTGGGATACCTGTTGAATTGGTCGTGATAAAAACCAAAGGTGACAAAATACTGGATGTGGCGCTCTCTAAAATCGGAGACAAGGGATTATTTACCAAAGAGATTGAAAATGCCCTGCTTTCAAATGAAGTTGATTTGGCTGTTCACAGTCTGAAGGATTTGCCGACTACCCTTCCTGAAGGACTTAAACTGGGAGCCGTGCTTGAGCGCGGGGAATTCCGGGATGCTTTTGTAAGCAGGGATGGCAGGAAACTTAATGAAATGACGGCCGATGATGTCATTGCCACTTCGAGTCTCCGGCGAAAAGCAGGCTTGCTTCGGTTTCGGCCGGAACTTCAGATTGTGGATATCCGTGGAAACGTGCAAACCCGTTTGCGCAAAATGGAAGAAGGGCATTGCGATGGAATGTTGATGGCCGCTGCCGGATTACAGCGGCTTCAGCTCGAACGTTACATCACTGAAATTCTGGATCCCGAAGTTTTGATTCCTGCCACGAGTCAGGGCATCATCGCCATTGAGTCCAGGATTGATGATGAACGTGTAGATGCCATCCTGGAATCCATCAACCATGCCGGAACATGGAAGGCTGCAGTGGTTGAAAGGGGTTTTCTCCGCAGTATTGAAGGAGGCTGCCAGGTTCCTGTGGGATGTTACACCCGTATGGAAGGTGATACCGTCCACATTACCGGTTTTGTTGCTTCCCCCGATGGACAGGAGTATTTAAGGGGAGCGTTTTCAGGAGCCGTTGCCGGGGGTGAAAAGGTGGGAGAAGAGCTATCCGGAATGCTTCTTGCCCGTGGGGCAGGAAGAATCCTGTCATCACTCAGGGAATAATGGATAAGATTTTAACAAATAAGGTGTTTATCTCGACCCGGCCGGAAGGAAGTTCGGAAGAGTTAAAATGGCGGCTTGCCGCTGCCGGTGGGGAAATGGCTGAAATGCCGCTCATTCAGATTGAACCGGTCCGGTTATCCGAAAAGGAGCGGGAGTTGCTGAATGATCTTACCCGTTTTCAATGGATTGTTTTCACCAGCTCCAACGGTGTGCATTTTTTTTTCAGTAACCTGAAAACACGAACAGGCAACCATCTTCTTCCTCCTGAGGTTAAAACAGCGGTTATTGGCAATATGACCTGTCGGGCACTCAACAGTTATGGCTACCATCCGGCTTTTGTCAATCCGGGGAATACTGCTGAAGATTTTGTTCATGCCTTTATTCCGGAGATTAGAAAGCGGGAGGGAAGAGTAACTATTTTACTGCCGCTGGGCACGCTTTCCCGGAAAATCATTCAGGAGCGACTGTCTGAATTTGCTTCATGTTTCCGGATCAATCTTTATCAAACCTGCAAGCCTCCGTCAACGAATTCGGAAATGCTTCAGCGGATTTGTAACGATCAATACGAAATGCTTATCTTCACCAGTCCCTCGGCCGTGCAAAATTTTATGGAGCTGGCAGGAGAAGTGGAGCCCAAAAACCTTCGTGTTGCATGTATCGGGGAAACCACCTCCCGGGAAGTGCGGAAAAAGGGAATGACTCCTTTGGTCATTGCCGGAAGAGCTTCAGCCAAAGGGATCGTTGAATCCATTGTTCAATTTTATAAATAAAAACATCAAAAAAATAGTTTTATGCAATTTCCAGTAACAAGACTTCGCCGCCTACGCCAGTCTGATGCCATTCGGAATATGGTGAGGGAAACCATTCTTACACCCCATGATTTGATCA
>CAYTDH010000010.1:0-28474 GCA_964436325.1 uncultured Tangfeifania sp. | reverse complement strand
GGCTGCATTCCACTCCATTTAAACTCATTTGACACCACACTTGTGTTGAAATATTTTAACATAACAGCGGTTGACCACGATTCAATGGCATCGAGCTTCATAACAGAGCCGAAATTAAATTGGTGTTTAACCATTTTCAAATTAACCGACTTAGCTGTTATCGGATTAGCATCAGCGCCAACAAACTTTAAGGTAAAATCTCCTTTTCGTAGATTCTGAATACGCTGGTCTGCATCGATTTCCCATTGATCTGGTGATGTATTATCCTGACCTTTTATGGTTGCCTGCAGACCGTCAACCTGAAAAACAGCCAGGGTTTCGAAGAAAAACTTAAACTGCCAATCATTTCTGAGATCGGCAGAAATATCGATATCCAGTTCATATTTTTGCCAATTCGTTCCGATGTTTACCGGTTGATATTTTGTTATGCCTGGGGAAGTGCGTGATTGTATGCCACAGCGAATATTAGAATTAGCAACTGAAGATTGGGCATAAAATGAAATATGGACAACTTCATTATCGAATGAATTCTCCTGCAGGTTAATAATACCTACATCCCAAAAATTATTTCCAAGAGCTGATACTTCTGCCTGTAGCACAGCATCATCGTTTTCAAGACTAATTAAACTATATTCAACAACAGAAGTATTGTTGTTGTTATATTTCCAACTCTCATTCAGACCTCAGCTAAAATCACCATTTTTAATCAACGAAATTTTATTGCTTAATTGGGCTGTTACTTCATTTGAATAATTCCCGGTATAATCATCTCCCGTAAGTTGCAGTTTAAAACTGTATTTAACACCTGTTTCCAGCCCGGAAATGGTAATCTCAGTGGTTGAAGCATCCATCTGGTTAGGCATAATTTCATGGTAATCACCATTTTCTTCTTTCAATAACAATTTAATGTCGGAAGCTCCACCTACATTAAATATACTCAGGGTAACTGAACCAGCAGTTGTTTCTTTAACTTTAACTGAAGTTCCATTTTTTACGACATCCCAACCAGCATAAAGCAGGTTTTGCATTTGCTCTTTAATTGTACTGTAATTAATTGAACTTCCAATAAGCGGGACCAGATTTAGGGTTTCCACTTCAAGCGGGGTGTTATTTTCGTGTTTGTATAACTCGCTGGATTTTACTTCACCACTACTATTATCACTATATTCAGTATAGCGGTAATCCTTGTTTCTAACTGTCGTTCCCATTATATTTCCACGTGGGTATTGACTAAAAGCCGCACTTTTCCATTTTGATGATGTGTTATCCAGCAAGGGTCTTAGGCTCATTCCATCCAAATTTTCAGGTGCGTCAAGGTTCACAAGATCTGCCAGGGTTGGAAATACATCAACCGATTCAACCGTTTCGTTGCATGTTAATCCATTGGGCAACCCGGGAACATCTACTATAAAAGGGATACGAACATCTACTTCGAAATTGGTATGTTTGCACCAATCGCCATATTCTCCTAATTTAAATCCGTGGTCGCTCCACAATACAACTATTGTTTTTTCCCGAAGGCCAAGTTCATCCAATTTATTAAGCACTTTCCCAATTTGTGCATCGATGTATGAAACACATGCTCTGTATCCGTGTATTAGTTCTTTTGTTTGTTCTTCTGATAAATCTCCTGTTGCGGGCATGCCGTAATAACTTCTTAATTCGCCCCAAGTTGTTGTGGAATAATTAGTTAATTCGTCGGGGGCATTGGCTACCGGCATTTCAATGTTATTTCGATCATACAAATCCCAATATTTTTTGGGTGCCGTAAACGGAAGGTGAGGCTTTTTAAAACCAATCGCTAAAAAAAATGGTTGGTTTTTATACTGTTCCAACTTTTCCATTGCTTTTTCGGCGGTAATACCATCCTGATATGCATTGTCTTCAACATCCAAATTTTCGGTAGGCGGGCCAAAAAGGGTTTCACCATCGCTGCCAAAACCGGAAGGTGAAACATTCAAATATCCCTGATAAAACCAGGTGCCATCAACACCATTTTTAGGACGCCAGGCATCCTCTGTCCATGCATTCGGGTCGTCATTTTGGTGATGATATATTTTTCCAAGCGAAATGGTTGAATACCCCTGGTTTTTAAACGTTTTTGGCATGGAAACAACTTCGGGTGCCTTATCAATCAATTTATCGATATTGGGTGTGTGCATGTGAGTGCTCCCGTAACAATTTAATTCCGGGCGTAAATCATCAATGGCAATAAACAGTATATTCGGTTTGTTTTGTGCATTGCAAACTGCTGAAAGACAAAATAAAATTAGACCTACAATTATTTTAAATTTCTAATTCACAATTTTCTTATTTAATCATTATTCTAAAACTTTCACAATGGCCACATACGACCGGTGATCTTTGGGTGCAAGTGTAAGAATACGCTGCGGCCCCCACCAGTTGGTACCGTCAAAATTATCCCATTCAGACCCCAAACCACTTTCGTTGCCAATGTTGTACAAAACATTGCCATATTGTGCCGTAATGGAAATCAGCTTATCGATAAACCGTTGCTGGTAATCGAGCACTTTTTGATTGTTTTTCAAGAGTGAACCTCCGTAATAATCCCATGCATTTGTGATAGTGCCGGGTTCCCAGTTGATGTTGTTTTCCGGGTTGAGCGGATGAAGTTTAAATCTTCCGTAAAGATCGTCGCCCGAGAGATCAAACCAGTCCCAAAACGTAATTTGTGCAATGATGTCCCTTTTTTGGGTTTCATCGAGGAAAAACCAAACTTTATCCCAGTATTCTTCATTCCACTGGCTTAAATCGTACTTACCGTTTGGCAGAAGTTTTGCCGCATAGGTATCTCCTATGTTACGGTCCCTTATAGTGTTTCGCACATAGTTGCCACCTGCCGCCTTCATCAGGTCCAGTTGATCTGTCAGCACTTTTCCGTTCCATTGCCAGAGGTTATCGCAGTCGCTTGCGCCAATGAGCATAATGGGATCACCTTTGTATTCCCAGTACCATGGATTTTTGCTGTACGGTCTGATGGAGTTGTCATTATTTATGGCGACTGAATTTGCTTTTTTACTGTTTCCGGCCTGGCCAGGGAAACCAACAAACAGCAATACGACCGCTACAATGAATGTAAAAATGGTTTTTCTCTTTTCTTTTTCGATTTTAAATAGATGTTTTAATCTGTTTTTTTAATGAATACCGCCCACTGTTTACCGGATGGTGCTTTCAATTTGCCCGGAAAATCCATGGTTTCGGTCCTGCTCCATTCCGAAGAAAGTATATCCAGCCATCTCACCTCATATTTACCTTCAGGTATATTTAATGCAACATCTCCATTGCCCGTAAAATAAATAGTATATTCTCTTCCTTCAATGGCCAGGCAATAGGCTTCGTTTTTTTCCCGGTCAGTGAGCAGGTGATTTGCCGGTGTATGACTAAAAAAGTCCATTTCACCGGTGAGCATACGCATACTTTTAATATGCGACAAGGCTACAACGCTGTTGCCTAAACCTGCATCCTGCCTGTGAAAGCGTACCGATGCAGTTCCGGCAAAAACGTTTCGCCAAAACCGTTCCTGGCCATCTTTGGCCGATCCGTTCCACCCTCCATCGCCGGCTCCGTATATTTTTGTATTATTAATAGGCCTTAAAATTCCAGATTCCTGGATTTTTTTCCATATATAATGAGCCGTTTCAAAATGAACCTGACCAACCTGTGCATTGTGGTTGGCAATTTCGATGTAGGAAAAATTTCCCGGATCGTTAATGGTAACCGTAACATTTGAACGCAACGTAAAAAAATGGGTTGAAGGGCTTTGCATAGCAGCCCCTTTAACCGCGCCACCGGTTGGATCAAACGGATCAAACATCTCGGTTATTTCAATTGAAGTGTTTTGCTCCCTGGCCTTTTTCCTTAAATACTGCGCCCAGTAAACCGACCATTTGGGATCGGCCTGGGTTTCATTGTCGATGCAGTAAAGCACATGATCATATTTCAAACTCACTGACAGCAACTTATCCACAAATTTTTGCTGGTATGCCAGCACCACCGGCCTTGTTTCGAAATTAAACGGCTCAGGCAACGGAAGTACTGTATTAAAAAACGGGTTGATTATTTCCTGTCCGTTCGATCTGAAAATGTCAAACATTCCCGATTGTGACTCACTGTAATTGCTGTTGTTTACCGGATTAAACGGATTTCGTTCCCAGGCGGTTTTACCATCAATAATATGGGATGTGCGACTGTAAAAATCGTAAGTTGCCCAGATTTCAATCTGAATAATAATTTCCCGTTTATGGGTAGCCTCCAAAAAATACTCAAATTTCTTCCAGTAATCATCATTCCATTTATCAAGGTCAAACAAACCGGTTTGCGCGTCCTTGTAGAAAGGATATTCATCCCCTTCGTTGCGGCTCGACATGGTACACCTCAGATAATTACCCCCGTAGTCAATAAGTTTGTCAAGCTCTTCATTCAATCCTGCAAATGCCTGCTGAAAAAGATTATCGTTCGAGCTTCCTCCAAGCAACAGAACCGGGTTGTCCTTGTATTGCCAGTACGAGGGATTTTCTTTGTAGGGCTGAATGCGATCCTGTTCGTTTTCAACAGTTTTTAAACCTTTCGCTTTTGCTGGATTTAAATTACCTCCGAGCAAAAACAAAAAGTTAAACAGCAAAAAAACAATTCCTAATTGGTTTCTCATTGATATTGGATTTTAAATAATTATTCCACAAGTTTAACGAATACTGCCCACTGGTCATCCGACGGGGTTTTCAATTCGCCGGGCAGCTCCATCGTTTGGGATATACTCCATTGCGAAGTCCTTATCTGAAGCCATTTTACTTCATATTCACCGGCCGGGGCATTTAGTCCAACTTCACCTTTACCCGTGAAATAAACAGCATATTCCTTTCCATCAATGGCAAGGCAATAAGCTTTGTTTTCTTCTCTTTTGGTGAGCAGATGATTTGCCGGATTGTGCCTGAAAAAGTCCATCTCACCAGTAAGCATCCGCATGCTTTTGATGTGTTGCTGAGCTACATGGTTTAATCCCAGTCCGTAATCGGGTCGGTGAAAACGTACCGAAGCATGGCCTGCAAAAATGTTTCTCCAGAACCGTTCCTCACCGTCTTTATGAAAACCGGTCCAGTATTCTTCATCCTGCCCCAGGGTATTCATCATGCCGCCATAAATTTTTACATTGTTAACCGGGCGAGGGTTTCCTGAAAAAAGAACAAGATTCCTGACAAACAATGATGTGTTATAATGCACCTCACCCCGCTGGGCATTGTTGTTTGAAATATCGACAAACTGATACGAATCCGGATCATTAATGGTATTCGCAGGTTTTGCCCACTCACTCATTTCGGGATTGGTGTATTGGGCATACCAGCCGCCCAAATCAGGATGCTGGTCAACAGCCCCGGGTATCAGTCCGTCAGTCGGATCCCAGTTATCCCACATTTCAGTAACATAAATTGATTTTCCTTCCTCCCCGGCTTTTTTTCTGATGTAATCAGACCAGTACCTGCCCCACTCCGGCCTGACTTTGGTTTCATTGTCGATGCAATATAGCACATTGGGATAGTCAAGTGCAACCGACATGAGCTTATCTACAAATTTTTGCTGAGAGTTAAGCACCTTCTGGTTGTTATCGAGTTCAGGAACCGTTCTGAAAAACGGGTTGTTTTTTTTCTGAGCAGGATAATCAATTTCGGCAGGAAGGTTGCTCTCCTGTTGGGTATAAGCACTGTTAAGCGCCGGATTCCAGGGATTCTGTGTCCATCCCGATTCGCCCCGGTAAAAATCATAAGTAGCCCAAATCTCCACCTGGACAATAATATCCCGTTCCAAAGCAAGAGAGAGCAGGTTTTCGAACCTGTTCCAGTAATCTGGATTGGGGTCATTAAGGTTGAAAAGGCCATCCTTTTTCATAAATGGTTTTATATTCCCTGCATCACGACTGCTCATGGTGCAGCGCACGTAATTTCCCCCGACCGACTCCAGCAAATCGAGGTGTTCCTTTAGATTATCAATCTGAAAAAGGTTGTCATCCACTGTTCCTCCCAGCAGCAAAACCGGCTTGCCTTTGTATTGCCAGTACATCGGATTTTCTCCACAGACTTGTATTGAATTGATTTCCTGTTCTCCGGAAGGCGCCAATGCCTGAACTGAATATTCGGTTGTCAGCAAAAGCATTAAGGATATTAAAATAAATTTGAATTGATTGAATTTCATTGTTTTTATCTCCATTTAATCTCACACTTAAAAATCCAAATTGATTATTTTAAGCCGGAGTAACTTTCAGTTCGTCAACGAATAAACCGGCAAAAAAATTTTCCGTTTTGTAGTTTCTTTGTTTCATGGTAGTCACTTAATTAGGCTTGCCTGGGAGGTTTGGTTGCCAATTCAGATCCGGACCAGCATTCAGGCGTTTGGTCAGTTCATCGACAATGTCATGTTTCCCGTTCGCAATATTAACGAGCCCCCTTGGATCATTCTCTAAATCGTAAAGCTCTGTTAAGTCCCCATTAAGGATTAGGCGGTAGCGCTGCGTAGCAATACTACGTGCCTTATTACCGGTCAGGTAGGTAGTGAAGGCCGCATTTTTCCACTGAGAATCCGGAGAGTCGAAGAGCGGGGCAAAACTGTGTCCTTCCAGTTCCTGCATCGGGTCATCCAGGGCACAAAGTTCAATGAGTGTCTGGTACATGTCGATGCACTCAACAATGCCTGAGGTTTGCTTACCGATACCGGCAGTTCCAGGAACTCGCATCAGGAGTGGCACGTGTGCATCGGTTTCGTCAGGATACCATTTCCCCCACCTATCACCAGGCCATTTCTTAGTGCCTATTTCCTCTCCGTAGCGATAGCCGTGATCCGCACACCAAAATATAACAATCGTGTTATCCCACAAACCAAGATCTTTTACTTTCTGTAAAATACGTCCTACTTCATTATCGAGATACGAGATAACTCCATATACTGTGGCAAGTTCTTCGCGTGTGGTCTCCTCATTTGCCAGAGTCGTTAGGTTTTTCTCTTTCGACAAAATAGGTCCCAGCAAATCCAAACTTTCTGAATCATATAAGTTGATGTAGTCCCGATACTTTTCTCGTTTCTCATAAGTATCCCAAGTGACCGGATGTGGTTCGCCAAACCCTATAAACAGTGCAAAAGGATTGTCGGATGTGGCAAGTGCCTCCAGTTTTTCAATAGGTGCATCGGCAGATGCTGGCTTCGGAGCTCCATCCTCGTAATCCTTTGGGCCTGAACGCGGATCAAAAAGCTTTCCGACCTCATCAATAGAATAACCGTTATTAATAAAATGACGTTGCATAGATACAGCATTCGGAAGGGCTTCCCTCCACTTGTCCTCCAACTTCCACAGACCACTGGTTTCCGGACGAATACCCGTAAAAATACTATTGCGAGACTGCCCGCATTGGGGAACCTGACAGTAAACTCGGTTGAAGGTTAAGGATGCTTTGGCAAAGGCATCCAACTGAGGTGTTTTGACAACTGTGTTACCATAAGGTCCCAAGCGATTCGCCGATAAATCATCGGCTGTTATAAATACCACATTGGGCCGCCCCTGAGTCTCCCGGGCCTGAACCATCGTTGGAAAAATAGTTGTTGCCATAATTATGAAGACAATAAAGTTCATGATTGATCTCTTTTCTTTCCATATTACCTTTAACATAATTGTTATTTAAGTATGTCCATTCTATTTGAATCCACAAAATTTTATTGCTCCATTAATTTATCCACGATAAACTCAACTACCAATTTTGATGGTGTTACTTTAATTCTTACACCTTACTTTTGCAATGTTTTGGCATTTTCCAGCAATACCTTCTTAACTCTGAAATATGCTGGAGTTGGTTTAAGTTCGTCGTCAAATAAACCGGCAAAAGAACCTTCCGTTTTTCGGCGACGATGTTTCATTGCCCAGCAATTAATTGTTACTGCACCCTTCCCTATTTTTTTCACCATGGCTTCAGTAATTGCACCGTAAGTATCCGCAACTTCTTCGGCCTTTTCCGTGAAATTAATTCCATCTGTATTTTTCCCCATTTTGATATCAATTTCAGTAACATGAAATTCAAGCTTGTTCTCATGGCACCAATCTATCAAGTTATTCAGCCTTTCCATATTACCTTCCACTTTTTCGAATCCATAGGGAATATGAGCCTGCCATCCAATAGCATCAACGCGTAAACCTTTATTCCGAAGATAAAGAACCGTTTGTTTTATTTTGTCCCATGCTTCCTGTTCCATGCCGCCGTGTTGATTATATAACAGTTTAATATTTGGTGCATTTTTATTGGCAATTTCAAAAGCCAGTTTTATGTATGTGGGGACTTTAATTTCTGAATCTGATTCGTAGCCAATAACAGTCCAGGGATTTTGCCAACGTTCGTTCCCGACCAAAGGACCAAACCAATCACCTGTTTTGTATTGATATTTCGAATCGGACATGTTACTTGAAACCACAGTTTCATTTACAACATCCATCCATTTAATTACATCACTATTGGCTTCAATATCTTTACTGATCTTGTCCATATAATGTATCATTACCGATTTCAGTTCTTCAGGTGTTCGGTCATCAGATTTTACCCATCTGGAACATTGGGGAGAAATGGGGGAATGTGCGCGCATCAGTTGCTTGTTTTTGCGGGCCATTTCAATTAGACCTTTGTAATTGGCATCGTTCCATTTGCCATCGGGTTCAGGGTACACCTGCGACTGTTTAAATTGATTTTCAGGTACATTATACGAAAATTCCTTCAGGTAAAAGTCAACATCAGTATTACCGTTTTGTAAATATGTTGCTTTTGAGATACAGCCAAAGTTGAAATTAGTGTTGGAATAATATTTTTCAATAATCTGGCGAATGGTTAAATCCTTATCGGCATCAATTTTATCTTTTATTCCAAGGCCAAAAACTCCCGATGATTGGCTAAGTATGATTGCGCTTATCAATAAAACGGAAACTATTTTTGAGTTTAGATTTTTCATCATTATTACAATTTTTTAGATTTTCAGAAAATTATTTAATTTGTCAACCAAATCATTTTTCACCTTTAAATATGACTTTTCATCAGCAAAATTTTTTGTTTCCAAATCATCTTTCTGATAATCGTACAATTCTTCACCAATAAATTTCTCGGTACTCGCTTTTTCACCTTTTCTAAAATCAATGGCGAACCATGCAGTATATCTGTATCTTTCGGTTCGTAAAGAATATCCCATACGATTGTTTCCTCGGGGATACTGGCTTATGGCGTAATCCTTGACTTTTTCGCCCCTTCCATCCATTATTGATTTTAGTGACTTCCCATCTAATACATCAGGTATATTTATCCCAACCAAATCGCATAGTGTAGGAAATATATCCACAAATTCCGTTGGAGAACTATTTTTTATATTACCATTGATGTCCGGATCAGAAAATATTAGCGGAGATCGTGTTGCCTGTTCAAAGTTGGAATGCTTACACCATAGGCCATGATCTCCAAGATGCCATCCGTGATCGCCCCATAAAACGATAGTTGTGTTTTTGTCCAATCCCAAACGTTCCAACTCATCTATCAGCTTGCCTATTTGTACATCGATAAATGAAACACATGCTAAATACCCGTGTATTAACTCTGCTTGCTTTTGGTCTGAAAGTAAACCATCGGGACCGATATGTTCTCCAATATCAGAATAGGATTTCAATTCTCCCCATGTATGCATTGCGATATCTGGTCCATCAAAAGGTTGCTTCTGCCATTTACTTAACTTGATTTCATCACGGTTGTACAAATCCCAATACTTTTTTGGAGCTGTAAATGGCAAATGAGGCTTCTTGTAACCAACTGCTAAAAAAAATGGTTTATCCTGATTCGTCAAACGTTTCATCATTTTTATGGAGTTAATGGTTATTTGACCATCCATATAAGCCTCATCGGGAATATCAATCATTTCGGTTGATGGTTTTACAAACTGTTGCGCATACCTGGTTTTTTCATAGCCTTTCATCCCTTTTATTTCGGCCTCTCTTATATATTTCTGAGCCTTTGTTTTTGTTTGGGGCAACTGCCACCGACCGCCAAAAGGAGTACCAAATTTCGGGTGATAGTTTACCATATTAACTTCGTTATAAGGAATACTCCAAGATGGTTCATCCAATTCTTTATCAACGCTGCGCGGATCATAAATTTTCCCAAAAGCTACCGTTTCGTAGCCCATTTGTCTAAAATACTGAGGCATAGTTAGAACATCAGGAACATGATCGCGCATAATGGTTTTTAAATCCCAAACCTTTGTATTGTCGGGACGCAATCCGGTGAGTAAACTCGCACGTGACGGTGCACAAACAGCTTGTTGACAATGATTATTTAAAAACACCGTTCCCGAACTGGCAAGTTTGTCGATATTCGGTGTTAATATTTCTGTGTTTCCATAACATCCCAGTATTGGTTTCAAATCGTCAACAGCAATAAAAAGAACGTTTTTAGCGTCTTGTGATTTTAGCATGAAAGTGCTATTCAACAGTAAAAATGCAATGAGTATTGTCCTTAATTTTAACATGGTCTTCCGTTTAATTTTTTCTACCTACTCAACTATATAACTGACAGGGTTACTTGTTGCATAACCTATGCGTTTTGCCCTTACTATTAGTTTTTGACCCTTTTTAAGCTCAACTGGTTTGGAGTATAATAACCATCTTTCTGTTCCTATTTGCTCATCAACCTGATACCCGATAGAAGCTCCTTTAGTTGATGTTGAAAAGGTAAGAGTATTCTTATTTTGAGCCACAACTACATCCTCTGTTTCGGGTTGAATAAATCCGGGCCAAAACATCTGAACCAAATCATACTCATCAATCATTCCTTTATCGCCAACTTGTAGCTGCCATTCAGCCAGCTGTTTCCTCATTTTAACCAATTGATCGTGATTTTCCGGATTGTTGGCCAGATTGTGCACTTCAAAAGGATCATCCTCCAGATTGTATAATTCTTCCACATCTCTTGAATCACGGAATATATAGGCTGCATCGCCACTTAACTCACCCCTGGCATCCATTTCAAGCAGTTTCTGAGTCATTTCAACTTGCTCCCGATATTCCAGGCGATAGGTGTACGGGATTGATGTATTGAAATTACGTATGTACACATATTTACCATCGATAACCGAACGTGCAAAATCATAGGTTTCATCAAAACGATCGGCAGAACCAAAAAAAGCCTCCCTTTTTTCTCCCTTAAAATCGCCAAGAAAAGCTTTGCCATCCATATAATCCGGTGGTTTAATTCCTGCCAGAGAAAGAACTGTTGGCCCCAGGTCCATGAGTGATACAATATCTTTATTAACTGTACCTGCCATGCGTTTATCGGGAAAACGAACGATTAATGGTACATGCAGTCCGGAATTACTTACTGCTCTTTTTTGACGTAATAATGGTCCACCGTGGTCGCTCCAAAAGAAAATGATGGTTTTATCCAACAACCCTTCGTCTTCAAGCTTTTTTAATCGCTTACCAATTTGCGCATCTAATTCCTCAATGTTGGAATATTTGCGTGCAATATCTTTACGAACTACCGGTATGTCAGGATAATAATCAGGAACAACTACCTCCTCCGGCTGGGTTAATAAGGGGTCTTTTGCTTTTAACCATAACCTGGACTCGTGTGTTACTTCATGATTAAAAACTGAAAAGAAAGGCATATTCTTAGGTGTATGTGCATAATCTGCTTTATTACCATTTTCGTCCCAGGCGGTAAATGGCGGATAAAACTGATAGTCACACTTCTGATTATTTGTACAATAATAACCGGTACTTCGCAAGTATTCCGTAAAACACTTTATCCCAGCATCGGGTACAGCTGAATAGTAAGGAATATTTCTCCCTCTTTTCCCGGTAAGTTTTTGGTAGGAAGGATACTTTTCTCCATCAATACCCAAGTATCTGTAGTGATTTCCTGTTCGCATATTGTGCGTACCCAAACGAACGGGATATACTCCGGTTATAATTGCTGAACGACTGGGAGCACATACACCTACTGCGCTGTATGCATTTTCAAACAGAATACCCTCTTTTGCCAGACGATCGATATTGGGTGTTTGAATACCCTCTGCTCCGTAACAAGCTATTATGGGATCAATATCCTCGCAGCTTAACCAAAGAATATTATATTTTTCGGATTCGTTTTGTGCCCATGTGATTACTGAAGCAAAGCAAAGCAAGATTATAGTTAATAGTTTCATTTTTTCCCTTTTCATTTTTCTTTTTTTTATAAAATTAAGTATGAGCATAGTTAAATTGATTTTTAACGCTTATCTCTATTCCCATCGTTACGTTCTTGTCGGTATGAAAACAGATTCAGACGAATTGAAAAAATAAAGTTTCTGCTTGCAAGCATTTATCTGTAACTTTTCAGTAATTCAATAATTTTGTGGTATGCAGGTTTAGCTTCATACGAATCATTCCACAAACATCCATCCAAATCTTTATTTGCTGTATCGTTTCCTCTTATATGCCAGAAATTAATTCCTACAACACCAGTATTGCTATTATCAAGGACAACTTTAGTAATGGCTTTAAATGTTGCAGCTTGTTCGTTGTGTTTGTATTCATTCCCCTCTCTTAACCACACATTAAATTCGGTAATATGAAATTCCAGGTTATTGCTGTGACACCAGCGTACAATCTCGCCCAGACGTTCAATATTTCCGGGAATTTTTTCCCAGCCCAAATCAATATGTGCCTGCCATCCTAATCCATCCACACGAAGATTATTTTCGCGTAAATAAGTTACCAAAGCTTTCATTTTATCCCAACTTGTTTCTTCAAGGGCACCATGCTGGTTTATGATTTGTTTTATATCAGGAGCGTACTGGTTGGCGATGGTAAAAGCTTGTTTTATATATAAAGGTGGCTTTAAAGCGTGTGATTCGTCGAATCCAATCTTAGGCCAGGGATTTTCCCATTTATCAGTGCCGGGTTTTGGGCCAAACCAGTCACCGGTAGTTTTATCAATCGTTTCGTTTACCACATCTAACCAAAGAATATTCGATGTTCCGTTATATTTTGTACAAAGCGCCTTCATGTATTCTTCGAGCATTGTTTCCAGTTCTTCGGCAGTCCGGTTATCTTCTTTTGCCCATTTTGAACATTGAGGACTAATTGGGGCATGCATTCGAATTACCTGGTTATTATTTTTGCAGGATTGAACCCAGTCATCTGATTTTTCATATTGATACTTTCCCGGCTCAGGATGAATGTAGGTTTGTTTAAAATCGTTAGCCGGTGTTACATAACTAAATTCACGATTAAGAATTTCATAGGATTTAGTTCCGAATAATCTGTGGTGGCATGCAGCTCCAATATAAACATTTCCTTCAGGAAAAACTTCATCAACCAATTCACGAATTGTTTGTTCTTTTTTGGGTTCTTCAAAAGGAAGCTCCGGCTCTTCAGCATTGCAACTATAAGTAATGAAAAGGGTCGCTAAAAATGTATAATAAACAGTTTTCATATTAACAGGTAATCATTTAAATTATTCAACCAAAACGTTTGTTTTGGGTGGCGGTTGAAGATATCCTAAGGAAACCAGGAACTGATCCATACGGTAAACACTTTCAATAAAAGCTCCGTTTGCTTTTCTACCGAAATTAAAAAAACCATGTTGTTCATCCTGGTATGCTATAAGCGTGCATTCATTTCCCATTTCTTTCATCTTTTCTGCAAAGAGATCAACGGTTTTAAAAGGTACGGTTTGGTCATCTGTCCCATGAAATATTATTGTTGGTGGCAAGCCTTTTTTAATATTGTGAAAAGGAGACATCTTTTCAGGTTTTGCTCCCAACCTGGTTTCAAGATTTTCTAGTTTTTTTTGATATCCATCAGATACGGTATTAATTGGTGCAAGTACCAGAGCAGGATTAAAAAGCACTAATGCATTTGGTTTTGAGCTAATTGAAAGATTTTCTGTAGGTTTATCAAAATCAGGCAAACATGCTGTTGATGCAGCTAAATGACCGCCTGCAGATCCGCCACCAGCTATTATTTTGTTCGGATTAACTCCAATTTCAGATGCATGTTCGCGAACCCACCTCAGTGCTGATTTTGCATCAGCAACGCATTTATTTGCCCTTACTTCATTTCTTGAATAAACACGGTAATCAGCAACCATTGCAACTATACCGCGTGCGGCCAAATACTCACAATGATATACAAATTGCGAAGGACTTCCTGCATTCCAGCCTCCTCCAAAGAAAAAAATAATGGCAGGTATATTATGACTGGCTTCGTGTTTTGGAGGATTAAAAACCCACAATTTCAAATTAACATCGTTAACCACTTTGTAGGAATAAACTTTTGCTCCTTCAATATTAGGAGGATAATTCCTTTGAGCATAGGAGAACATGCATGCAAAGAATAATATTATTATCAAGTTTATTAACTGTTTCATTTTTCTTTAAATTTTCACATATCTATTCAAGTGTTGATTTAAATTCTGTAATTCTCCCAAAATCGGTATCAGTAATTTTTCGGAATTCATCTAAAGATTTATCATTGCCGTAATCTCGCATTTGTTTTTTCAGATCAACTTTCATTTCTGCTATAATGTTTTCGTATTCCGGGTTGTTAATGGCATTATTTAATTCACTCGGATCTTTATCTAAATCGTAAAATTCCCAAACATCAATATTGTAGTAAAAATGAATGAGCTTATAACGCTGATTTCTGATGCCATAATGTGGCTGTACATGATGCCAAAATGGAAATTCGTAATAATGGTAATACATTGATTTTTGCCAGTCTTCAGCTGAATTCCCGAGAAGATTTTGAAAAAAGCTACTCCCTTGTACTTCTTCGGGCTTTTCAATACCAGCGACATCTAACATGGTCGGAGCAAAATCGATATTGGTGATGATATCATCATTAATTTTGCCTGCTTTTATTTTTGCCGGATATCTAACAATGAAAGGCATACGAAGCGATTCCTCGTACATAAAACGTTTGTCGAACCAACCGTGTTCTCCCAAATAAAATCCCTGGTCGGAAGTATAAACTACAATTGTATTTTCAGCCAATCCGTTTTTGTCGAGATAATCGAGTACCCGTCCAACATTGTCGTCAACAGATTTAATGCAAGCAAGATAATCCTTTATGTAGGTTTGAAATTTCCAGTTTCTATTTTCTTCCGGGGTCAGGGATTTATCGGGATAAACATTTTCGTCTTTTCTGTTTCCAAAAGTAAACCAACGATTTAATTCAATTCCTTTTAAGTTTTCCGGTGGAGTCAACTTCATATCTTTCCGGTTAAAATCGTTCATTTCCATTTCTGTGTCACCAGCCGTCTTCTCACGTGTTTTGTAATCGTCGTTGTAAGTTGATGGGTAAGGCATTTCAATATCTTCCCATAAATCGACGTATTTTGAATCAGGTTCCCAGTTTCTGTGTGGAGCTTTGTATTGAAGCAATAAACAAAATGGTTTATTTTTTAAACTTGCCTGCTTTAACCAATTTAGCGCAAAATCGGTAGTTAAATTTGTTGCATACCCTTTTTCGGTAACATTCTCTCCGTTTTCATTGTAAACCGGATTCCAGTAATATCCTTGCTGTCCGCCACCCTCGTGGTATTTAAAATAATCAAATCCGCGAGGTTCCGAACCCAAATGCCATTTTCCAAACAAAGCTGTTTGGTACCCATTGCGTTGAAGTTCCTCCGGAAAAGTCCATTGATTTGGATTAAACTGACCTCCACTTTCATTTTTGTAATACCCATTAATATGACTATACTTTCCGGTTAATATAGATGCCCGACTTGGTCCACAGATAGCATTGGTACAAAATACATTTTTCATAATCATGCCTTCATCTGCCAAACGGTCGATATTGGGTGTAGGCGCCAGAGAGTTATATATCCCACCATAAGCCGAAATTGCTTGTGCGGCATGGTCGTCGGACAAAATAAAGACGATATTGGCATGCGGCTTTTTCGATTCTGATTGTGGTTTAATATTACACGATTTTGCAAGGAATAAGCTAAATACAGATAAATATAACAGAAATTTCATTGATCCTTCTTTAGTGGTAATTAATAATGAAGAATTAGGTAATCCTCTGGTTTTAATGTATTTTCAAGATTTTTGGGAATGGTTTTAAATCTTGAAGTTCGGTCTAAATGATGATTAACCGGTTTTAGAATTGGCATGTAGTTGTCTTTTATCAGAAAATCACCCTGCTCATTCATCCAGCGATATAGCTCATCTATTAATTCAGTTTTAATCTCTTTATATCCAGTATCCTTTGCCAGATTTACCTGTTCAAATGGATCTTTCTCTATATCGTACAATTCTTCAAACGGAGTATCCTTAAATTTTTCAGCACCTCTTTTCAAAAAGGCATTTACATATTTGTTTTCTCCGAAATTATTCTCAACAACTTCAATGGAATTAAAATTCCGGATGTATTTGTATTTTTTATTACGCACCATTCTTGATGGAAAAACGGCCGCTTGCTGGATGTTCTGATTGGTTTGTACGCCGTAAACGTATTCGTGTATTTCTTTTTCTTCTCCCTTTATTACATCAAGAAAACTGCTTCCATCAGTATTCTCAGGTCCTTTGCCTCCAGCAATTTCCATAAAAGTTGGAAGTACGTCGGTATAATGGATCAACACATCTGACCTGGTATTTGGTTTAATAACTGCCGGCCAGCGAACCACAAAAGGTACATTTAATCCGCGGTCGTAAACAGTAAATTTCCCTGTTCTTCCATGATCGGCACTGTAAATAAAAATGGTATTTTCATCCAAATATTCATTCACCCAGGCCAAAACTTGTTCCAATTGCTTATTGTCTTCCTGAATATTTCTGTAATAACCAGCCATTCGTTTTAATGTAGCTGGGTTTTGTTTATTTTTCTCATTAAAAGGAAAAAATTTATAGTCATCAGGAGTTCCGGCAGGCTCATCAAAGTATGGGCCGTGAGGATACTCAGATGTAATATACATACAGAAAGGTTTGTCTGCAGTTTCAAAATAATTTTTAATACTATCCAATGGGAGATATGGCCTTGGTACTCCTTCTTTGTGAACAGGTTTCCATTCTTTTGACCAATTAAAAACTTTTTGTGGGCCAACATGACTTTTACCTGCAAGAATAACTTCGTAGCCTAACTCTTTCATATAGGTTGTTGTGCTTACCTGATTGTCTTTTGTTTTTATATGATTTAAAAAACAACCGTTTTTAAGTGGGTAATTTCCTGTGTACAGTTGAGAACGGCTTGGAGCACAAATGGCCTGCCCGGTAAAAGCATTCTCAAACAACAATCCTTCGCGAGCCAAACGATCAACTGTCGGTGTATGAACTTTGTCGTTTCCATAACATCCATAATCATATTTATCCTGGTCGTCAGCCAGGTAAAAAATGATATTGGGCTTATGGACTGTTTCATTTGATTTTCCAGGTCTCGAACACCCAACCACTGAAAAACTAAGAAAAGCTATTATGCCGGAAAAGAACAATACAGACTTATTCCTCATCCTGTTATGATTTAATTTGATTTCAAACTGATAAAGAAAAAAAGTTTTTAAAAGAGAATGCTCATTTGAAGAGCATCCTCTTTTTCTAACTAACTAAACTATTGCTCTGCGAGCTCAACTGTGAATTCTTCAAACACAACATTTCTATTTCTCACTACAAGCGTGTCTTTAACTGCGTGTGTTTCATTATTGGCAACATCGGTATAATTATAATCCAGGTATATCACATCGCGTTCTTTTCCACCCCACATGTCACCATTCTCTACAAATTTTCCTGAACCGGAAACATTGTAAGCATCATCACCAAAACTTCTAATGGTACAATTTTCATCTTCGTCAAAAACCAATTCAATATTAACATCTCCGGGACTGGAAGCTTCTCCTCTTCTAACAAGGTTCGACAATTCCACACTATTTTTCCCTGTGGTGGTAAGAATAGCCAATTCATCCTGTTCAACATACTCCGCATGATAGATGCTACTTACTGTTTCGTTTGCTGCATTCGTCATCATGTCTACACCACGGCGTAAATAAATCGCCTGGTATTTGTTCATGAACTTAATGCCATAAAATGTATAGTCTTTTGGAGCTATATCCCAATCAGCTGCATTTGCTCTTGAAGGATTGCTAACCAATGGAACCCCAACAAGGAGCGTATCTAAATTTTCGATATCCGTTATTAAAAGAGGGATAGCATAATTTACTTCATTAACCGGAGCAAATGAAAGTGTATCGTTAAAAAATTGTTCATTAAGCTGAACCTGAATTCTACCTTTTATTGTACCAACCGGAATTGTAACCGGACTTTCCGTTTCGATAGTATAATAATCCGATGGTAAAGCTTTCACATTTTCAACTCCTGAAAGCAATTCGGGAGCCACCTTAAACGATACTTTTCTATCTTCGATATTATTATACACTCCAGCCATGGTTACTCCAATTTCGAACCGATGGTTATTATCGTTTTCATTATCACCCAACTCATAATTCCCAAGAATTAACGTCCGTGCAGGAGTCTGAAAAGGGAAATAGACAGAAGTAGTGCCGAAATCGTCAAACTCCTTGATCTGATTCTCACAAGCAACTATGCTAAGCACAAGTGCCATTATTATTAATATTTTTTTCATATCTAATATTTTTGTCTTTTTCATATTAAATTTTCTAATCAATTCTACCAACCTTCGTTTTGTTCCAGTTCCGGAAATTTAAGAACCTCGTTATACGGAATTGGCGAATATGTTGCATAAGTAGGATAATTTCTAACCTCTACATTAGGCAGATCGATATATTGTGAACCATCATGAAAATATCCTGTTGCAGTCTCATTTAGGTTTATTCCCCACCTTCTTAAATCCCAGAACCTATAACCTTCAAAACAAAGTTCCAAACGGCGTTCGTTGCGAATAAGTTCCCGCATTTGTTCTTTTGTTGTAATGGTTTGTAGATATTCATCGGGTTGCGTAATTCCTGCTCTTTCGCGAATTGCCGCAATCACATCCATTGCCGACATTCCATTTACCTGGTATGTTGGCCCTCCAATTTCGTTGGCAGCTTCTGCAAGAATTAAAAAGAGTTCAGTATAGCGAAAATATACATCGAAATGTTTTTTCTCCACTCTTGTTCCATCGTCATTTATTCTGACATCCGGTCGAAGTAACTTTCTCAGGTAGTATCCTGTTTTCGTTGATTGTTCAGGAATTGAATCAGTTCTGTCAATTCCTCCTCCTACACCAGTATTAATTGTGCCTCCACCAATGGATGAACCATTTAGAACCAAAAATTTGGCTAACCGAGGGTCTCTGTTAGCATAAGGTTCTTGTGGATTGAAACCGTTTTCGACGGTTGCCGGAAATCCATTCTGCATTGGGAAAGCCATGGCCAAGTTATGTGTTGGATTAATTTCTCCGTTCCCATTTCTTGAGGGTGGGAAATGTCTTTCTTCCTGATTAGAGTTATTGTTTCCAAGAGAAGCTCGCCACAGCATTTCATCACTATCTTTTCCTCCATCACTTGTGTAGAATTCAAGTCCATCTGCTGCCAATCCTGCTACTCCTCCAATATTTTCCAATACTTCGCCTGCAATATTTGCTGCTTTTTCATAATACCCTGCACCATCCAAATAGGAAGGACTGGCAGCAAACAATGCTAAACGAGCCTGAAGGGCTTTCACAATTGTGCCTGAAATACGCAGATTGTATTGCGATCCGTTTACCGTTTTATATTTGCCAAAATCCAGGCTTGCGTAACGTGAAGGAACATCTGCCTCATTGTCGGAATAAACCATTGGCAGCAATTGAAGCGCCTCTTCAAAATCAGAATTAATGGCTTCTACGGTAGTCTCAAATGATAAACGAGGCCGGTTAAAATCTTCGTTGGAAGGAATAAATTCTGTAAAATAAGGAACCCCCAACAATTCACCAGAAACACCTTTGCCCGCATGCGCCTGCAAAACATAGAAATGATAAAGAGCTCTCAAAGCAATCGCTTCTCCTTTCATACGTTCAGCAAAAAGTTGATTAATCTCCTCATCCCTGTTCCATTGTACAGTACCTCCATCAACAATATCAATAAATTTATTCAGGTAAAACACCTCTTCATATTTGTTCCATCGTGATGCAGGGTTATACTGTGCTGTTAGTTCACCAGCCGCCATTCGTTTATACCCATTGTCCAACTGGTTATTTACCGCATCATCAGTTCCTCCTTCTGAAAGTGTAAATTGATTTATTAAACCTGTATATCCGTGTAACAATACCCCTTCAGCCGATTCAGGATCCGTTGCAATATAATCGGTTGTTAAACGATTCTCGTCAACCGGTTCCAGCATATCGCAGGAAAAGAAACCTGCGAAAACCAGAACAATCGTTATATATTTTATTAACTTTTTCATTTAATTTTAATTTTTTTGATTGAATTAAAATGATGTTCTTAAACCAAGTGTAAAGTATCTGTACTGTGGATTACCACCAATGTTTAACTGACGAATATCACTGTTTTTCGATAGTTCAATCAGATTTGATCCGGCAACATTTACACTTAAATTTTTCATTTTTAGTTTCTGACAGACTTTGTCACTAAATTCATATGTTAACTGAGCTCTCTTGACTTCAAAGTAGCTATTATCGTACATCCAAAATGTTGAAGTTCTAAAGTTGTTGTTATTCGTTCCGGACGATAGTCGTGGATAGCTTGCCGTATTTGCAGTTTCAGGTGTCCAGCGGTCTAAAACTATTTCTGAGTACTTATCATTTCCATCCACCCAGTAATAATCATTATTCATATTTGCTTCTCCGCCAAACTGACCAATTCCTAATACAAATAGGCTTAATCCTTTATATTGGAACTTTAAATTAACGCCATACGACCATGGATTAGTCCATTGGCCAATATTTTCTCTGTCGTTATTATTAATAACACCATCGCTATTTTTGTCAAGGTACTTTATATCTCCAGGTTTCACGGCGCCATAAGCCGGAACCGGTAAGTCTTCATTTAATACCAAATTCCCTTCACTGTCGGTATTAAAATCGTTTTGGCTATAAAATCCCTGGTCAACAAGGCCAAAAATACTTTCAACAGGTTTTCCAACACGGTACTGATAATCATATTCGTATATCTCACCGCGTTTAGCAACTTCTGATTGAGCATACAAAATATTCCCCCCTAGTTTAAATGTTATGTCGTTATAAGTTTTTAAATAATCGAGGCCAAGTTCAAAACCTTTGTATGTATCCTTGTTATAATTGTCATAAGGTTTAAATACATCATAATATGAAGGATATTTGTTATCTAATGCAACCAATTGCTTGTCCATATCGATCTTAAAATAATTAAATTCCAACCAGATTGAATTCATTAAATAACTCTCAAAGCCAAAATTCAGGTCAATGCGCTCTTCAAAAGTCATTAAATTATTTTCTCCCTGCGAGATATCTTTTACACGATTTTGACTGGCACCATCAGCCCAGTTGTACCAGGAACCATCAGAATAAGTTTCATCGTATAAATAGTAATTATTGATTTCCAAATCAGACTTTGTAACCCCACCGGTTGCTCTTAGCTTTAAAAAATTTATAAAGTCGATATTTTTGATAAAATTTTCTTCGCTCAAAATATATGCTAAACCACCGGTTGGTGAAAAACCACCCCTGTTACCTTCTGGTAATTTGGTTGAATTTACATAGGCTGAACTAAAATCAACAAATAATTTATTTTTAAAATCGTAAGAAATTTGAAGTCCCAAATGTGCATTGTTATTTGGTTGTATTGTATTGTTTGATTTGTGCGAATTCACATAACCTAAAAAGGTTGATTGAATGGAATGATTCTCATTGATATCTTTTTGGTAATTAATTAATCCATAAAATCCCAAACGTGTAATGTAATTATTTGTCGATACATTTTCAGTTAAATCTTTCTGATCGACTTCACCATAAGGTGTTAATCCAACAATTTGATCTCCATCCCAGGTGGGTTCGTACACCCTGTACCTGTTATTGATTGAAAGATTGTAAGCGTCGTAAAAATCAAAACTTAAATAAGTCTTTGCCGATAACCCTTCTGTAATTATATCTAAATCGAAGTCGACACTATTATTAAACTGAGTGGAACGAAACATTGAATTACGATAACCACCAGCAATAATATCAGCAACAGGAACATCTTCCTGAAACTGCTGAGAGCCACCCAAAAGCATACCGTCATAAATCCCCGCAGCATTAACCTGAGCTGCAAGTTCCGGATTCCCTGCTGTATCAATCATCGACACAGGCAACAAAGGAGCGTAAGCATTGGGTTTAAAGCTGGTTCCTTCGTTCAGCAGATTGGATAGCGATGTTTTACTACTACTTAAAATAGCCACCGCATCAATACTACTTTTTATAAAGTCGTTGACTTTAAAATCGATATTACCTCTAACATTGAAGCGGTTTGAACCAACATTTACATTCGGATTAATATCTACAAGAGACTGGCTGTAGTTCCATCCCATGTTTACGTAATATTGCGTTTTGTCGTTACCTCCTGAAAATTCGGTAACTACATCGGCAGTAGTTGCAAGAGAACGCAAGTAATCTTCGGAATAGAAATCAACATTTGGATAACGATAAGGATTGGTGTTATTCCTAAAATCCTCAATAAGTGCAGGGTCATATTGCAGTTCCAAACCATCATTCGTTCTGGCTTCGTTATATAAGGTCATGTATTCAGCAGAGCCAAGGTAAATGGGTAAAGAGATGGGTTGTCTCAAACCATACCTAACATTTACATTGGCAATTCTCCTGTTTACAGCACCCCGTTTAGTGTTTATTACAATAACCCCATTCTTTGCCTGGCTTCCGTACAAAGCAACGGCATTGGCATCTTTCAGAACAGTTATCTGATCAACCTCCTCCATATTCAGGATATTGGGATCGCGACCGACTACGCCATCAATTACAAAAAGTGCATTACCCAATCCCCTTATATTTGAAGTACCTTTTACACCTGGCAAAAGGCCTTCAATGTAATCTCTCACCCATTGAGTGTTATCATAGGTCATGCGATCTTTAGGTGTAATTGATGAAGCTGCACCCACTATATCGTGTTTGTTCGTAGTAGAAATTCCAAGTTTTATTTGGTCTTGTTCAGAAGCCAGAAAAATTACCTTTTTCAATGATATTTTATCTGAAATATCTGAAACATTTAACATTTCAGTGTCGAATCCCTCTTTTTCAATTACAATGGCAGGATTACCATTTACATTTATCTCAAATATCCCATCATCATTAGAGGAAGTTGACACACCATTGGGAGCAAGTATTTTCGCCCCTTCAATAGGATTTCCTTGCTCATCAGCGATGCTGGCAGATACCTGTTTGCCTTGCTGCTGTGCACTTAATGTATTGGCAAAACAAAATACTGCTACACATACGAGGATAAGTAATTTATATATTATTTTTTTCATTTTTTATTCTTTAGTAAATTAAAATTAAGTTAATGATAATTACCAACCCGGATTTTGTGGAAATCCTTCATAGAACTGAGTTTGATTTGTCTCAAATGGCATCCAAAAATGTTTTGGATAGTCACATACTCTTGTAATAAGTTCAAACTCCCGGAAATAGGAATGATCCTCAGGAAAATCAAGTCCTGTTTTCATTCTGTACTTAAGCTGGTCTGCCAGTAACCAACGGCGAATATCCACCCAACGATGAGCCTCAAATGATAATTCAACGCTGCGTTCCCGACGCAATTCATCCATAAATTTATCCGGGTTTCCAACAATGGAGGCAGCAACATGGGGAACCCCGGCTCTGTCGCGAAGTAGATTTACTACTTGCTCAGCAGTAAGATTGTATGATGCCGGTGCTGTTGTTGCATTGTTTTTTGCAGCATGCAAAGCTTCGGCATACATTAAGTAAACATCTGTTAGCCGCATACGTATGCGCCAGGGAGTATTATTATTGATTGCTCCTTGATTCCATTTACTGTATAAAGTAGGAAGAAATTTTTTATAGAAGTACCCTGTCATTGAGCCGGAACCAGAACTACGATGACGGCCACCAGTGTAAAGTTTTGCAATTCCATCCTGACCTGCAGCTGGTTTATCTGACAAAACATCGCCATCAACGGTAATCCATTTGTAAAAACGAGGGTCGCGGTTTTCGAATGGTTTTGTGGGGTCGTATGTTGGAGTACCATAATTTCCACTTAAGTCGTCTTCAATAGACAGGCCATTTGCCATTCCAAAATTATTATGTATGAAATTATGGGTTGGGCTTAACAGTACAGCACCACCTCCCGTAACTTTATTATCGAGGGAAATTTGGGCTAACCGCTGAGTGTTGTTTTGATTTCCTCCCATTCCGTTAAAAATAAACTCCGTACTTCCCGGCCATTCTCTCCTACTCGGAACTTTCCAAAAAACCTCTTCGTACCTGTCAAATGATACCAGATCGTAAACTCCCTGGTCGTCCAATTTCAGCACTTCAACAAATGCATCAACTGCCATATTGGCCAATTCTGTGTCGTAATCATAAGTGTTGGTACTTCCTTTCATTAATGGACTGGCTGCCATAAGCAGATTTTTACCCATAAAAGCATAAGCTGCTCCTTTGGTAAGTCTTCCTTTATTTTTGCCAAATGTTTTTTGTCCGTAACTCATATCGTCCCAATCTACAGGTAATAACTGCGCAGCCTTTTTAAAATCTTCATGGGCTTCCAATGCAGGTTCTTTATAAGTAGCAGGACGGGGTAATTTATATTCATCCGCTAAAACCTCTTTAATATACGGGAAACGTCCCCAGAATTTCATAATCTCGTAATGGAAAAATGCCCGAAAGAAATAAGCCTGCCCCAGAATTACATCTTTTTCTTCCTGCGTTGCATTTATCATTAATTCAACATTCTCAATTGCAATGTTGGCTTTACGGATACCCTTCAAACCACCGTCCCAAACCCCAGGCCTATTAAAAGTACGGTTATTTGACGGATCATTCTGTCGGTTAACACCTACCACGAGGTAGGTGAAATTATTATATCGCCAAAATGTCAAATTCCCTCTGTCAATGTGGTTACTTGGCATCCAGGTATTATTTACAATGGCATCATCGCCATATATATAATCGGTACTCCAATGGCCACCTGTTCCGTAATCTACGACATAGGCATACATCTCTTCGATAAATCCCTGTGCATGATCGAAGTCTTTAAATACTTCGTTTACTGTTAAAGTTGATTCCGGTGCTTTGTCTAAGTAATCCTCACAAGAGAATGAAAACAAAAGCACCAAAATAAATGTTGATTTGAATATATAATTCTTCATTGCTTTTATTTTAAAAGTTTAAGTTTAATCCGAAGTTAAATCTTTTCATCGTTGGGTAATCTCCCCGGTATTGCGACTGTTGCGTATTATCTCCATTAAATTCCCTGTCATCCGGTAAATTGGTCCAGAGGTAAAGGTTATTGCCATTTGCAAAAACTTTCAAAGCACTAATTCCCATTTTAGTACATATTCTTTTCGGAATATCATAGGAAACTTCAACGGTTTTAAGCCTGAGCAAGGATGCGTCGTAATAATTGGCATAAGGTTCATCGGCACCTTGACCCAATGACCAACTTGGAATAGTTATAGTGCCATTTGGATTTTCTTTTGACCAATAACCTAATCTGTGAGCAAAAAATAAGTCAGTTTGTTTTACAAATGTTCTTGTGTCATATTGTCTTGTGGCATTTTGTGTTCCATAAAACTGCACCATTACGTTAATCCCTTTATAACCGGCCCCTGCAGTCAGATTCCATGTTTTCTCCGGACGGTTGGTATAGCCAAAAGGAGCATTGTCGTAAGAACCATTGTAAACTCCATCACCGTCAAAATCAACCAAATCATAATAACCCAGACGTCGGTATCCCTGATTAGAGGCAGTTGGGGTTGACATATAAATATCGTCCCAACTGGTCAGAATGTCGGCTGGAATTGCCGCTCTCATTTGTCCGATTGGATATCCTTCGGCTTTTTGGTAGAAAGGACGTAATTCAGGATCTTCTTTGTAAATTACTTTATCCTCTGCATCGGTAAAACTATAATTTAACCAGGTTCTTATACCATTGTTAAATTGATAATTGAATCCCAGTACCAATTCATACCCCCTTACCTCAACCTGACCACTATTAGCATCCGGTGGGGCTGTTCCATACAAGTCGGGAACGCTTCGTTGATTACCGACAATGAGAATGTTATCGCGGTCTTCCATAAAATAATCAAAATCAGCGGTAATCATGTTTTCCCATAAGGAAACTTCAAGCCCTATATTTGATTTTATGGCCGTTTCCCACTGCAAGTTCGGGTTACCAACACTTTCCTCTTTGTACCACAGATAAGGCGAGGTGCCGGGGAAATTACTGGGATCAAGGTACGCTCTGCCACCACTTCCCCATTGGGTCATATATTTCCATCGTCCTGAAAAGTTGTCGTCACCAACCAATCCATACGAACCTCTGACTTTAAGTTTATCCAGCCAGTCTACACCGCTCATGAATGATTCATTAGAGACCATCCATCCCAATGCAGCTGATGGAAATAGATCGAAACGATAACCCGGCCCAAATTTCTCTGACCCATTATAGGCCCCATTCACATCTATAAAATACCTTGAATCGAAATTATAAGTTACACGCCCCACCCAATCTTCTCGAAAACGGGGAAACATATTTCCAATTGCAAATTCCTCACGTTTCAAAAGAAATAGTGTCGTTACATTGTGTCTTTCAGCAAAAATTCGATTGTAATTCAGCGACAACTCATAATTCAATCGCCGCATTCGGGTGTTGTTCTGTACCTGCATATTTTGCAAATTCCAGGGTTGCACAACAAAATCGAAATCGTTCAGACCCGGCGCTGAATAAATTATCTCTTCATCACCGTCATAAATTCTGAAGATTACGTTTTCAATGGTATTTACAGCCGGATCGTTCAATTGTTGTCTGCTTGTCATGGCATTGTCGTATGACAGTTTTGCTTTAAAACTCAGGCCCTTGGTAACAAAATCAAGTTTTTGATCCAGTATAAAATCACTATTAACCTGAACTTTATTATAAGTATCGTACCCAGTATTAGTAAGGCTAACAAAGGGATTTTTAAAGCCCCAATCTAAACTTACTTCTGCGCCATAATAGCCATCGGGATATACAGGAGTATATATTGAAGGTGCCAATTCGTATATTGAACTTACAGCCAACCGTAAATCATCGTTCGGATCCTCCCTTATTCCCAGAAATCCTGATAGGTTTACCGAAAATTTTGTAGTTTTTGTAATATTAAAATCCAGATTACTGCGGTAATTAAACCTGTTGTATGAATAATTACCCTCGTACCCTTTATTATTAGGATATTTGTTTGCATTAAAAATATCACTAACCGACTGGTACGCTAAACTTCCAAAAAATTGTGCAAAATTGGAACCACCACGAACCGATAAATTTACGCGGTAATCAGTCGCAAAATCTTTTAATGTCTCATCAGCCCAATCTACATCTGGATATATATAACTTTCCTCAATGGATGCAGGATTGCGGTATTTATCGGCAATTGCCATCGGCCTGAATTGATTCCATGAACCTGGAGCATACATCAATTCTCGCATTATAGATTCATTTCCTAACATTATTGCATCATAGGAGTTCAGCTTGTCCGGTAATTTTGATGGCATCTTCATTGTAGTATTGGCAGAAAGTGTGAGTTTTGCTTTACCAACAGTACCACGTTTGGTTGTAATTAGAATCACTCCGTTTGCCCCCTTCACACCAAACACTGCTGTTGCTGAAGCATCTTTCAAAACAGAAATCTGGTCGATTTCGTTTAAGTCAATGTCACTCATTGGCCGTTCAATTCCATCTACCAGAATAAGAGGCTGACCCGAACCATTCCATGAACTTTGCCCC
Organism: uncultured Tangfeifania sp.; assembly: GCA_964436325.1. Classification (GTDB taxonomy): domain Bacteria; phylum Bacteroidota; class Bacteroidia; order Bacteroidales; family Prolixibacteraceae; genus Tangfeifania. The sequence continues at coordinate 542 of CAYTDH010000010.1, read as the reverse complement.
CGAATAAAAATTTGAGGGTCGCTTTCACCTGGCAACCCACTTGAGAATATGGTAGTTACCCCCGGTAATCTTCCTTGTAATGCTTCTCCAACATTGGTTACACCTCCTGCTTGTTGTAAGTCCTCTCCAGTTGCCTGGGTAATTGCACCCACAACACTTTCTTTTTTCTGTACTCCGTAACCAACAACTACAACATCTTCCAATACTTCAACAGAACTCTCCATTGTAATTGAGATTTCAGTTCTATCGGCAACCGGAACTTCCTGTGTTGTCATGCCAATAAAGGAAAAAACTAAAATGTCTTCTTCATTCTCAGCACTGATCGAGTACTTACCATCAATATCGGTAACTGTCCCAATTGTAGTTCCTTTCACATGTACAGTAACACCTGGCATTGCATTTCCATCAGCGTCGGTTACAGTTCCCGTAATTGTTTTTTCCGCCTGTTGTACATCATCGCTAAAGTGCTCTTTGCTCTCTGATTCATTAATAGCTTTTCTATGGTTTTCACTATAAATAACAAGCTCAGCAGTGTCAGAATT
>CAYTDH010000009.1:0-28749 GCA_964436325.1 uncultured Tangfeifania sp. | reverse complement strand
TTTAAAAAATATTACCTGTTCAACAGAAAAACGGATAAACTTGCTATTTTTATCCTTTATAAAATTATAAATTATAAATTGAAAAGAAGATGAAAAAACAGATAATTCTTTTTTTCCTGGGGTTTTACATGATAACGGCCTTTACTGCCGGGGCCCAGGAAGCCGATAAAATTACAGGAGTATGGTGGAATGAAGAAAAAACCTCGAAAATTGAGGTCGCGAAAAAAAATGGCGAATACACAGGAACCATTGTATATATTGTTCCTGAGAATTATGAAAACGGTGCCCCGCCCAAAGACGATGAAAACCCGGATGAATCGCTGCGCGATCGCTCCATCCTGGGATTACAGATACTGGAGGGCTTCACCTACGATTCAGAAGAAGCAGAATGGAACAACGGCAAAATATACGATCCTGAATCAGGTAAAACGTATGACTGCTATGCCTGGCTCGAAAGCGCCGATATGTTAAAATTGAAAGGGTATGTCGCAGGTGTCCGGTGGTTAGGCCGGAGTTCTGAATGGTACAGAGCAAAAAATTAAGGATTCAGGTGCTCTACCAACAGGTCCTGCTTTGAAATTTCAATCGCCTTCATCAGGGTATTATCGATCCGATGAATTATGGGGTAAAACCCCTCTTCTCCGATAATATTCCTTGCGATATAGGCTTGGAGCTGGGTCGTTATAATCTCCCCCGACGCCTGCAGTCCTTCAGAATCTTTAGGAACCCCTTTTTCACGGGCAAAAGCCACAAATTCATCCAACACGTTTTGGTCTTCGAGGTAAACTTCAAATTCCGAAGCTTCCGAAAATTGTGACAGGGTTTCGCGGTGATTGTCGGCATAGGAATAGGCAAAGGTATAAATAAGGCCTTTCCGGTAAATACGGTCAAAATAGGCAGAGTTTCCCGAAGTATCCATGGGGACAAAAATATCGGGCATAATTCCTCCGCCGCCATAAACGGTCCGTCCTGATTTTGTGGAATATTTCAGCGAATCGTTAAAATGAATACTATCGGCCACCAGTTGCTCTCTGTGAGCAAACCGTGAATAGAGATCGTTAAAATATTCTTCATTCCCATCCTCGTATGACTTTTGGATACAACGGCCACTGGGGGTATAAAAGCGAGCCACTGTAAGGCGCAGTGCCGAGCCGTCCATCAGCGGAATCTGTTCCTGAACCAACCCCTTGCCAAATGATCGTCTTCCAATGACAATTCCCCGGTCGTTATCCTGCATAGCCCCGGCAAAGATTTCGCTGGCAGAGGCTGAAAATTCATCAATCAATACAAAAACCTCAACCTCTGTCAACGAATTTCTACCGGATGCCTTGTAGGTTTTGCGGGGTTGATTGAGCCCTTCGGTATAAAGGATGGGTTCTCCCTTTTCGAGAAATTCATCTACAATCTTCAACACGCTTTGCAACGAGCCTCCGGGATTTTGCCTCAGGTCAACAAGCACCTTGCCGGCTCCTGTCTGTGCGAGCTTTTCCATGCCCTGCAAAAATTCATCGTATGTTTTCTCAGAAAAACGACTCACTTTAATAAATCCGGTTTGCTCATCAATCATATAGGAAACATCCACACTGTAAAGGGGTATATCATCCCGGGTAATTTCAAACTCCAGTTCCTCCTCTGCTTCCTTCCGGATAACTCCTACCGTTACCCGGGTGTTTTTTTCACCCCTTAAGAGGTTAAGCACCGTCTTATTCTGAACATCAACACCAGCAATAGTGGAATCATTAACCCTTACTATCCGGTCTCCCGGAAGAAGGCCAACTTTACTTGAAGGCCCGCCAGAGATCACTTCAATGACCCTTACGGTATCTTCCTGAATAGAGAACTGTACCCCGATTCCTGAAAAATTCCCCTGCATCTCTTCCTGCACCTCCTGCATATATTGTGCAGGGATGTAGGCCGAGTGAGGATCAAGTTCCTCCAGGAGCTCCGGTATGGTTTCTTCCACAATTTCACGGGTATCCACACTGTCAACATATCCCTGTTCAATGATCTCAATTATCGTGGAAAGCTTGTTATTACTGCCAAATTGAGCAGGAGAAAAAGCCTGCTGACTATTTTCTTTAAGCATGTTGCCGATAAATATCCCGGCTGCAACCGAAATCGCTATCAGTAAAGGCAAAATAATTCGTGTTCCTCGTTTCATCTGTTTTAACTTTCTTTTGTTTTTTCAAGCTCAACAAGTTTTACTTCAATGTTGGCCCTTTTCAATAAATTGATGCCATCATCCAAACGGTAGCTTTCTGTAAACACCACCCGTTTTATGCCTGCCTGAATGATCAGTTTGGCACATTCCAAACAAGGGGAGGAGGTCACATAGAGGGTCGCCCCTTCACTGCTGTTGTTCGATTTGGCTACTTTGGTTATGGCATTTGCTTCAGCATGTAAAACATAAGGTTTAGTATGATTATTTTCATCTTCACAAATATTTTCAAACCCCGAAGGCGTACCGTTGTAGCCATCCGAAATAATCATCTTTTCCTTAACAAGAAGAGCCCCTACCTGTCGGCGTTTACAGTAGGAATTTCCCGCCCAGGTCATGGCCATTTTAAGGTAACGCTGGTCAAGCAGCCTTTGTTTCTCTGAGTTATCCATGCTCTGTTTTTAATCCTTCAAAAAATTTCCCTGTAAAAAACAGATTACAAATGTAATACTCCTTTTCCACAAAATGTTCATCTAACAAAAAAAAGCCACCCGAAGGCAGCTTTCCCCTAAATTTTTTTTAAGCCTTTTTCAATCTTTAATCAACAACCAAACATCGGAATACTGCGGATAGCTCGTACGAATATTTGCCACACGGCTGCGGGCCTCCGGCTCATTCTGATAGGAATTGACACAAACCCGGTAATATCCTGTTTCACTATGCAGAATAATGGGTGTGAATCCCTGATCAAGAAGGTCTTCCCGATAGTTCTTTGCGTTGTCAAGGTGACTAAAAGACCCCAGGATGACAAAAAAAGTATTGCTTTCGTTGGCCGTTTTATCCTCCTGAGAGGTAAAACTCACCTGTTCTTTTCTGACAGAAATGGGTTTTTCCTGTTTGGGTTCCGGTTCAGGAGCGGGTTGGGGTTCGGCCTTTGCCTCTTCTTTGGTTTCACTGCCCGGAACAGTAAACACTTTTTGCTCAGTGGCCGGATCAGCAGTGTATTGCGATTGAGGCAGTTGTTTTTTGGATTTACATCCACCCATTGCAAGGGCTGCCATGACTGCAATAATCAGTAGATTTCTCATTTCAAAATAATTTTTTGAGGTATTCGCTCACTCGGTTAAATAAATACTTTGGTTTCCCGGAAAACCTCCCGGGATTATTCCGGTACAACCTGACTTCGCAGCCAGGGACTCCTTTTTAAACAGGACAAATATACTTAAAACAGCATAATTTAACTCGTTTCTGAACCGATAGTTTTACACATAAACCTGTTTGCAACTCAAAAAAATAAATAGAGGCTTTTGGACCGGAATAATCCTGAGAAAAGGATCAAAAAAAATTTAACAATTAAAGAACCATAATATTTTCAGGTAATTACTATATTTGAAATCGGATTGAAGAAGCGACGCAAATTTTAGTACACATTTTTTTCAGAGCCTTCACCATAACGCAAAATGAAAAAAAATGGTATTTTATCCCTTAAAATTAAACAGTTAAATTCAATAAGATAAATAAAACGGTAACTGCCTTATGAAACACGATATGTGGTATGACGAAAATTCGCAGGTATTGTTCCTGGTTTTCAAAGACGATTTCGTTAAAAGCGATGTAGAAAAAATGTACAACAACATTATGGAGATGCTTAAAGATAAACCCCACCGCCAGCTTTTAGTGGAGATGAGCAGTAAGAATAAAGTGGAAAACCGGGAAACGCGTGAATTAACCAATGAAGCATTGACAAAAGCAGCCATATCGGAAGTGGCATTTGTTGGGGGAAGCGCAGCCAATCGTATGATTGCCAAAGTATTGATAAAAACCGGTGCAATTAAAACCGATGGCGACTTTTTTAAAACCCGGGAAAACGCAATTGATTGGTTAAAAAGCAAAAGATAAACAACTATGAGTGAACAAATAACTTTTAAAAATGCGCAAAAGCGGATCGAACACATCGAAGATGTTTTATCATCGGTGGCAGCCGGAGATTTGGATGTGCGGGTTTCCACCGAAACCGAAGATGACCTTACAGGCATTGAAGAGGCCATCAACCTGCTGATTGATGACCTGACCCACGAACTGAAGCAGAGCCAGAAGATGAAAACCGAACTGGAGAAGAAGCTTCAAAAAATCCAGGAACAACAAAAAACCATTCTTCAGCAACAGGATGATCTCCTGGAGCTTTCAAGTCCGGTGATTAAAGTATGGGACAATGTATTGATCCTCCCGGTTATTGGCACCCTGGACAGCCAGCGGACACAGATTATGATGGAAAACCTGCTGGAAAAGATTGTTCAAACGGGTTGTACCATGGCGATTCTCGATATAACCGGAGTTCCAACTGTAGATACACAAGTAGCCAATCACCTGCTGAAAACGGTAACCTCAGCCCGGCTGATGGGAGCCGATTGCATCATATCAGGAATAAGCCCGGCCATTGCTCAAACCATCGTTCATCTGGGTATTGACCTTTCGGGCATTCAAACCAAAGCCACCCTTCAGGATGCAATGATTTTTTCGCTCAAAAAAAATCAACAATACGAAGATGGTAAGGTTAAAAAAGAGAAAAATGAACCTGAAGAAAACGATAATTAAATGAATCCAGAAAGCCAGGAAAAGAAAATTCCGATTATCCGGATACGTGATTATCTGATCGTTTCCATTCAGGTGGATATGCACGATAAGCTGGCCGTTCAGCTTCAGTCGCAAATTTTGCATGAAATTGAACGCACCGGCGCGAAAGGAGTACTTATTGATATTTCAGTCCTTGAAATGGTCGATTCATTCATTGGCCGTATGCTTTCAGGCATGGCCTCCATGGCTTCCATCATGGATGCTGCGGTGGTCATTGTGGGCATGCAGCCTGCTGTTGCCATTACCCTGGTGGAATTGGGACTTGAAATGCCGGGAGTGAATACCGCCCTTAATATGGAAAAAGGCATGGAAATGCTTGAAGAACAACTGAAAGACAAATAAAAAATTTGGATTATCAGGGATGATTTTTTTAAGACATAAAATTTAATCATGGAGTAACGGATGCACCAAATACCTTCCGATAAAAACTGGGAACAAATCGGTAAATATCCCATAAAAACCGAATACGACATTGTAAAAGTCAGGCAGATTGTCAGGCAATGTGCCAAAGACAGCGGCATGGGTATTGTGGAACAAACCCGCATTACCACGGCTGTTTCCGAACTCTTTAGGAACATGTACAATTATGCGGGAGGTGGGGAGGTGCTCATCGAAAAGGGACCTGTCAACGGCCGCCGGGCCCTTATTGTTTCATGTATTGATGAAGGGCCCGGAATTGAAAATATTGAAATGGCCATGAGCGATGGCTTTAGCTCCGGCAATGGCATGGGATACGGTTTACCCGGAGCAAGAAGACTGGTCGATCATTTCGAGATTTACTCCACACCCCAAAAAGGAACCACAGTGAGAATCATGAAATGGAAATAAACCGGAATCATATATTGTTCCTGCCCATTGAAAACGAATCTGACATTGGCGTTTGCAGGCGAAAATCAACCATTCTGGCCCGGCAGCTTGGCTTCGGCGAGATTAAATCAGGAGAAATCGCCATCATGGTTACCGAACTGGTCACCAATGTGCTTAAGCATGGAGGAGGAAAAGGCAAAATTCTTATCTGTGAACTATCCCATAACCAACAAAAAGCCATTGAAATCTGGTGCTGCGATATGGGAAATGGTATTCCCAATGTTCAGAAAGCCATTTCCGACGGGTTTTCCAATTCCCAGTCACTGGGAATTGGAATGGGAACTATCCGCCGATTTTCCGATGAGCTGGAAATCAATCCTTCGGTAGAACCGCTACTCAGCCAGACAGGAATTTCGGGTTTTTCCGGATACAGCCACTGCATAAGAACCGTAAAATGGGTCCCCTCCAAACAATGGTTAGGCCAAAACCGCCATTTAACCGTGGGTGCCGCCTCACGGAGTAAAAACGGGGAAACACTCAACGGCGATGCTTTTGTCATCAACCATATCAATCATGATAAAACCATTTTTGCTGTTATAGACGGCCTGGGTCACGGGAAAGAGGCCCACATAGCTTCCCAGAAAGCCCGTGAGCAAATCCTGCTTAAAGCCGAACTTCCCCTGAATAACCTAATCCAACATATTCATCAAAGCATCCGGGGAACCCGCGGTGCTGTGATTGGACTGGCTCAAACCGACACCAATACACAAAAGCTTTCGTTTACCGGAATCGGAAATATTGAGGGACTTGTATTTTCCAACAGTGTGAAAAAAAACCTGCTCTCCTTTGGTGGTATTGTAGGACATAACATGCGTACTCCCCGGATACAGGAATTTGATTTCAAGGAAAATGACCTGTTTTGCCTTTATTCGGATGGCATCACTTCGCGCTGGAGGAATGAAGAGTGGAACTGGAACGAAATCCCTCAAAAAAATGCAGAACATTTGATAAATCACTATTCAAGACTCAATGATGATGCAACCGTTCTTATCGTCCGCTACGACGCATAAAATTGGCTTTCTTACCATTGGGTTTGAAGCCGATGTGGTAAATGCCCGGAACCTGACGTCCCTGCTGGCACAGGAAATGGACTTTGATAAAACATCGTGTATACGCATTGGAACCACCGTGTCGGAACTGAGCCGGAATATGATAGAACATGCCAGGGGGGGAACCATCGATTTTTATATTGCCTCCCGCGAAAACGATTCCCCCGGATTGATCATGCAGTTCAGGGACAATGGAAACGGCATTCAAAACCTGAAAGAAATTCAAAACGGTACCTTTCAATCCAACCAGGGAATGGGAGTTGGGCTGAGCGGCTCCCAAAGACTGATGGACGATTTCCACATTGAAACAACTCCAGGAAAAGGAACAACCATTACCGCTGCAAAATGGCTGCCGCGGTTCCATGACAGTTTAAACAATACGCACATTGAATCTTTGGCTGCCGCGCTGAAAAAAACAATTGAGCGCGGGGAATCCAGCATGGTGGAAACCATCAACACCCAAAACCAGGAACTCCAGTTTCTGCTTCGCAAACTTCAGGAACGAAACGAAGAAATTGAAACCATTAACCAGGAGCTGGAGGAAACCAACAAAGGGGTAGTTGCGCTCAACCGTGAACTCGAAGACCGTACCATTGCCATTGAAAAGGCCCGCCTCGAAGCCGAACAAGCCAACAGGGCCAAAAGTGAATTTCTGGCCAACATGAGCCATGAAATCCGAACCCCCATGAATGCCATCCTGGGCTTTACCGAAATCCTCGAAACCAAAATCACCGATAAAAACCTGCTTAAATACCTCTCCTCCATCTCATCAAGCGGAAAAGCCCTGCTGAACATCATCAACGATATTCTCGACCTTTCCAAAATTGAAGCAGGTAAATTGGAATTAAAATCCAGGGAAGTGAACCTCTTCACCATATTAAATGAAGTGGGACAAATCTTCAAACACAAAACACAACAGAAAAAAATTGATTTCATCCTGGATATCGCCCCCTCGATTCCCCCCACGGTGATTCTGGACGATGTACGTCTGCGGCAAATCCTTTTTAACCTGGTTGGCAATGCCGTAAAATTTACCGATCGCGGATATGTTAAACTCTCGGTGGAACACGATTCACTTCCCGAAACAAGCGAGCACCTCCACCTCCGTTTTACGCTGAAAGATACCGGAATAGGTATTCCCCCGGACCAAATCGAAGAAATTTTTGAGGCTTTCAAGCAACAAAAAGACCAGGACCTGAATAAATATGGCGGAACCGGACTGGGATTAACCATTACCAGCCGGCTGGTAAAAATGATGGGTGGAAAAATTGAGGTGAACAGCGAGGAAAGAAAAGGAAGTACGTTTACTGTGGTGCTGAAAAATATCCAAATTGCAGCAGAGAAAAAAAGGTCCGGGACAACTTTAAAAAGGAAACAACCCAAAGTCATTTTTGAACCTGCAAAAATGCTGGTTGTAGATGATTTCTCCAATAACCGTATCCTCATCCGAACCCTCCTTGAGAAACACCAATTGCAAATTCTGGAAGCAGCAAACGGTGAAGAAGCCTTGAAAGTCCTTGACAAAACCCAACCCGATCTGATTTTACTGGATTTGAAAATGCCTGGAATGAATGGGTACGAAATCATTCGCTTCATCAAATCAAAGGAACATTTCGTGTCTATTCCCGTTATTGCATTTACAGCATCGGCCATGAAAGAAGAAATGGAAAAAATAGATAACGCTGATTTTGACGGATACCTGAAAAAACCCTTTTCAGGGAAAGAGCTGCTTACCCTCCTGAAACAATTCCTCCCATTCAAAGAGGAAAATCCTTCCCCGCAGCCCCCTGCAGCCAAAACTCATCCGGAAAAACCCATCGAACAGGCTCAATTATCCCAAATCCTGAAATTATTGAACGGTGAATTGCGAACGAATTGGGAAAACATACGTAAAACTTTTATATTGAGCGAAATTGTATCATTTGCTGAAAAAATAAAAAAAACCGGAGAAACTTACCAGGCTCATTCGCTCATTGAATGGGGAGAAAACCTGTTAACCCAGGCCCAGAATTTTGATATGGAAAATCTTCCCTTTACGTTGAATGAATTTGATGAAGTGATTAAGGGTTTATCAAACAACAAGTAAAGAACAGTGTATGACCGAACGTAAAGAAAAAACAACAAAACAAAAAAAACCCATCATTTTAATTGTGGATGATGTTCCCCGGAATATCCAGTTGCTGGGAACATTACTCAGTAAATTTGACTGTGAACTGGCCGTAGCCATGAATGGTGAGCAAGCGCTGAAAACCGTCTCCCGTGTAAAACCCGATTTAATTCTGCTGGACATTATGATGCCCGAAATGGATGGCCATGAAGTATGCCGCAGGCTAAAACAACAAGAAGAGACATGGAATATCCCTGTCATATTCCTTTCGGCAAAAAGCGAAACCGAAGACATCATTAAAGGATTTGAACTGGGAGCCGTGGACTACATTACCAAACCCTTTATCGGAAGTGAGTTGCTGGCCCGTGTAAAAACACACCTTTCGCTGAAACAGGTAAAAGAAGATTTGGAGGAAGAGGTAGCAACCAAAAATAAATTCTTTTCCATTATCTCTCACGATTTGAGGGGCTCATTTGGGATTATCCTCAGTTTTGTACAATTACTGCAGGAAAACCGCGATGACCTCTCGGTAGAAGAAACCAATGAAATGCTGGATGACATTGGCAACACCACCCGAAACACGCTGGATTTGCTCGAAAACCTGCTCCAATGGGCCAGATCACAAACCGGCGGTATTCATTTTAAACCACAGGAGTTGCATCTGAACAACGTAGTCCCTGAAATTCTGAAGGCAACCCGGGATATTGCCTCCAAAAAAGACATCCGGCTTTCGGTCAACACCGACTCAGAAACGGTATTTGCAGATAAGAACATGCTTCTCCTCATCATTCGCAACCTCATTTCCAATGCCATGAAATTTACACCTGCCGGAGGCCAGGTTACCCTCGAATCGAAAACAGCGGAAGACAAAGTGAAAATATCTGTGGTGGATTCGGGAATAGGCATTGAACCCGAAAAGATTGAACAACTTTTTAAAATTGACAACAAAGTTACCACTCCGGGCACCGAAAATGAAGAAGGCAATGGATTGGGACTTATTTTGTGCCACGAATTTGTGAAACAAAACCATGGGGAAATTGGCATTGAAAGTGAACCCGGAAAAGGTACAAACGTTTGGTTTACCCTTCCACGAAAGGGGGTAAAGGAAGATACTGTTTAAACAAGAAAATTTTATATGAATGTCAACGGGTTGAATCAGAAACAAAACCGAAACCCCGCCTTTGCCGGTAAGTTTTACCCTGCATCGGAAAAAGTCCTTGCCGGTCAGTTAAAAAAACTCTTCTCTGAAGCCAAACCTCCCACGGGAGATAAACCTACCCCGGAAGGTAAACACGAACTGCGAGCCATCATTTCCCCGCATGCCGGATACGTCTTCAGCGGAGGAGTGGCAGCCTCAGCATTCAACCAAATTCCCGAAAACAAAAGCTTTAAAAGGGTATTTATTCTGGCATCAAGCCACCAGTTTCACTTTCCCGGTGCTGCTCTTTACAATGCAGGAAACTATGTAACCCCACTCGGAGAAATTGAGGTGGACATGGAAACCGTCAACCAGCTCATTGATTCTTCTTCGCTTTTTCAGGCCCGAAACGAAGCACATGAAGATGAACACAGCCTTGAAGTCCAACTTCCTTTTCTTCAATACAAACTGAATTCTCCTTTTCTGCTGGTGCCCATTATTTTAGGAACCGACAACCCCCGCGACTGCCGGGAAATTGCCCGGGCACTCCAGCCCTGGTTCACCTCCGAAAACCTTTTTGTGATCAGCAGCGACTTCTCCCACTACCCTGGCTATCATGATGCCACGGATAATGACCTCCGTACCGCCAATGCCATTTGCAGCAACCAACCAGAAGAATTGCTTTCTACACTGGAAAAAAACCAAAAAAGAAGAATAAACCACCTGGCTACTTCCCTTTGCGGTTGGACCTCAGTCCTCACCCTTCTCCACCTTACCGGTAACCAGGAAGTGGAATACCAAAAAATTGAGTACCAAAACTCGGGCGATGCCACCCTTTACGGCGACAAAGACCACGTGGTGGGTTACTGGGCCATTGCGGCCTTTAAAAAAGGAAATACCTTTTCCCTTTCGGATGAAGAAAAAGAGGAGCTGCTGGAAAAAGCCCGGAATGCCATAACCCAATCTGTTGTCACAGGAAAAAAAGGGCCTGTCCAACTCCCAAAAGCCAAAAATATTTTATCACAAAAGGCCGGCGTTTTTGTAAGCATATACATTAACAACGAATTACGAGGGTGCATCGGGCATTTTGCCCGGGAAGAAACCCTGGGAAAACTGGTACAGCGGATGGCGGTTTCAGCCACTTCCGATCAACGGTTCGAACCGGTAAAGGCCGATGAATTAAAACATATGGAACTTGAGATATCGGTATTGTCCCCCCTGAAAAAAATTGATTCGCCTGATGAAATAGAACTCGGAAAACATGGAATTTACATCGAAAAAGGAGGTCGTTCAGGTACTTTTTTGCCTCAGGTGGCCCAAAAAACAAACTGGAACCTCAAAAATTTTCTGGGATTGTGCTCGCGCGACAAAGCAGGAATTGGTTGGGAGGGATGGAAAACCGCCAATCTGTACACTTATGAAGCTGTTGTTTTCAGGGGTTAAGCTCCCTGCTATTCAAAAACTTCCTGAAGGACTTTCAAGGATTTAATTTCACCGAGATGTTCAAAATGCAACCGGTAGTATTCTACCAGTTTCTGGGTAAGGTATCCACGCATATTTCTGGGAATTATCCAGTGGGGAATCTCATGGATTTTCAACGCTGATAAGGAACACAAAAAATCCGTTGCCTCTTTTTTTACAAAAAACGGATGCGAAGGCTCAAAAGGAACCACAGCACCCTTTCGCATATCAAACCACCCCTCAAAACTTGTTTTGCGGGTATCCGGAAGAAAACCAAGGTATCCGGTCAGCCGAAACAAAAACCAAAGATGAAAAGCCGCTGAAGGGCCTTCCATTAAATCAAAAAACAACAAGGCATTCTGAATAAAATCGAACATCTCCGGGGCACTTTCCTGCTCCCGAAGGGTTTTGGATAACATCTCAGCCAGAAAAAGAACCTGGGTTGACTTGACTACATGAAAGGGAATATTCTGATAAGCCGGGGCATTCTTGATCTCCTTTATCCGCTGAATATCACGGTTCTCTTTATAATAAAAAACCAAATCAACCAGGAAGAGGGGCTGGAGAAGTCCGTTTTTTCGCTTCCCGCTTTTGCTGCGGGATACATTCATCATAAAAGCTTGTCTTCCGTATTCCCGGGTGTAAATAGTGACAATTACACTGCTTTCGCCATATTTTACCAACTGTAAAACAATTCCCGCAGTAGTGATCAGCATTATTTGTTTCGGTTTATTGAATTAAAAGACTGAAAAGCTAAAAAATAGATATCAATGGATAAAAAGCAACTTTTCGATATGGGTTTCCTCTCCATATTCATCGGTACAAAAAACCAGGTAAACACCTGTTTTTAAGCGGTTTCCGTTCAGATTTTTCCCATCCCAAACGACCTGACCGCCAAGGGAGGTAGTCTCATGAACCAAATTCCCGCTGATATCGGTTATTTTAACATCTGTATTCTGCATTAGTCCGGTAATGGTGACAGGGCCATCCCAGGTTTCCCTCACAGGATTGGGATAGACATAAACATCCTGAAATGCATCTTTTCCGCCAATGGCATCCCCCTGATAGGAGATTAATCCCTCACTGGTTCCGAAAAATACCTCTCCTGTGCGTTCATTCAATGCAATATCGGTGATATTATCGGAAAGAAGCGGGCTGTTTTCGCTGGTAAAATGCAGAATTTCCTCATCCCCGTTTTCGGAGACCAGGTAAACCCCTGCTCCACGAGTACCAATCCATTTCCTGTTAGCTCCGTCCACCGCAATGGCAGTAATCACTTCGGTCTCGAGCAAAGGATGGTAAAGTCCGTCGTTCAGGTTGAGGCTGGGCTGAATGGCATAAAACGTTTCGGAATCCCAGATACGCCAAGGATTCGAATACACGGCGATGCCTTTGGAAGTGCCTATCCAGATGGCTCCCTCCAAATCTTCGGCAATGCAGTAAACATCATTCATGCGGTTAAATATCTCATTCTCCCCGTTATTAAAGTAGGAAGTAACCAGCAGCCGTTTTTTCCGGGTTCCCGCTTTATCGACCACATAAGCATCGTGACCCCGGGGAACCAGAATCCATTTATCATCGTTTTGGGTCACCAGCACCTCCCCGATATTCCGGCTGCTTGCCACTTCCGGAAGGGCAATTTGCTCCCACTCCCCACCCGGTGTCAGTTTAACCAGGTTCTTGGCTACTTCGGAATTGGTTATCCATAAATTTCCTTCCGAATCGAAATCCATCCCACCAATCCGTACATAAGGCTCATTGGGTTGCTGAGGCAAAGCACTCTCCAAAGGACTATTCAGATTTGTATACCGGTTGAGCAATTGTGTTTCCTGAAATTCAAGAACTCCCCCTCCCCAGCTTGCTACGAAGATATGCGCCGGATCGGAGGGATCGGCCACTATGCTTACAATATCAAAAAATTCTTCAAAAACCGGATAATCCTTCCTGGTAAAATAATTCCACTGTCCGTTGGTCAAAAGGTGAAAACGGGGTTTTTGCCAGGTATTGTTCCAGGAATCACTACGCCCCCCCGGAGCAACCCATAAATTGCCCTGATCTGAATGAAGCGAATAAATACGGTTATCCATAGGCCCGTTTGGAAATACCGATTCATAGCTGTCGCCTGTAATATGAACCAGTCCATATTCAAAATCAGCCACCCACAGGGAGCCATCATCGGAAATTCCCACACTCCGGGGATTAATGGGAGAAACTGTTTCTCCTTCAAGGGTATAAGAATTCAACATCCCTGTAAGCGTATGCGTTTCATCCACCACAAAAATTTCGGCGCGGCTGGCGACAACCATCGTTCCGTTATTGATCTGTATATCTCCGGAATAATTTATGGGAGGCAGGTAACGCAACCATTCCCCGTTTTCCAGACGGTACATTTCATCCTGATTGTGCCTGTCGGGGGTATAATTGGCGAGCAGGTCGCCGGCATGAACGGCCAGGTGACTGAATTTGTGGTTGGAATAAGGAATATTCTGAACCCGTTCCCAGTTACGGTAATCCAGCAGGTTAACCCCTTCTTTTTCAGCACGCCGAAGCCCAATGTTGGTCGCAGCGTAAAGATATCCTCCAAATTCCTGCACATCGTTCACCCGCAGGGCACTTCCTCCATCCCCAATGAAATAGGTATCTTTCACCTCCTGACGCTCCAGGTTCAACACAACAATGCCAAAGCCACAGGAAAGGTAAACCTCATTCTCCGAAAACGAGATATTGTAAATTTGTTTGTCGCTGGTTAGCTGTTTCCGTTTGATATCGGATAAATTGACCACCCCCGATTCATACACCAGGTCGATGTTGCTGTCTTCATAAACCACCAGCAACACCTGATTGGACTCGTCCCACGCAATGGTTTGAATGCCAAAACCAGACAATCCGTTGACACCAGAAAATTTTTGAATGCTCTGGTCTTCATGGTCATAATAAAACAAACCTCCTTCGGTTGCACACCAGACTTTCGACCCGGCAACTGCAATCTTTGTAGCATTCGAAAATGAAAGGTAGTCCTGCCAGCTCCCCTGCCGTCGTTGGGCATCCAACGAAAACACCAGCAAAAGGGAAAAAATGGTAAATACAAATTGGCGCATGGATCGGAAAATTTCTGAATTACAATTTTTTTAAATATTCAACGAGCTTTTCAACAGCCCTTCCACGGTGGCTGATGGCATTTTTCCGGGAGAGATCTATTTCGGCAAAGGTCTCCTGATATCCTTCGGGCAAAAAGATGGGATCATAACCAAACCCTGAATGACCCCGTTTTTTCCGGGTAATTTCACCAGCCACAACGCCTTGGAACTGTTTCTCCGTTCCATCGGTTACCAGCGAAATCACAGTCCTAAAACGGGCTTTCCTGTTTTTTATTTTAACCATTTTGTGCAATACCTTTTTCATATTGGCTTCCGGGTCCTTCTCTTCTCCGGCATAACGGGCCGAGTATACACCGGGATCCCCCTCCAGGGCTTCAATCTCCAGTCCCGTATCATCTGCAAAGCAGGGATATCCATATTTTTCGAAAACAAAAAACGCCTTCTGCCTGGCATTGCCCTCCAGGGTAGGTTGTTCTTCGGGAATTTCTTCGAGGCAACCGATATCCTTGAGCCCGAGCAGATGAAATTCATCGCCCAGCAGGGCCTGCAATTCCTTTAGCTTATGTGG
This sequence comes from uncultured Tangfeifania sp., assembly GCA_964436325.1. Taxonomy (GTDB): domain Bacteria; phylum Bacteroidota; class Bacteroidia; order Bacteroidales; family Prolixibacteraceae; genus Tangfeifania. The sequence continues at coordinate 13,669 of CAYTDH010000009.1, read as the reverse complement.
ATTGTTTGTAGCAAAAACCAATTCTGTCATGGTCGTTAAATTTGAGGTAAAAATAGTGAAAAAGATGGCATTGTAATAAATTATCAAATATCCATAAAAATGAGTAACTTGATATGCTCAATTTAAATAAAAATGAATACTCAGGAGATCATTGATCAGCTTCAAACAGCATCCAATCCCGAAAGGCAGAAAGCCGCCGTATGGTATTTCCCTACCTCCATGAAAACCCTCGGGGTTCCTGCGGTAGCGATGAGGGCATTGATCAAATCATGGTGGAAGGAGCTCAAAACCCTGGCGCCCCCTGAGTTGATTGGCTTCACCAAAGAACTGGTGGAAACCCGGGTTTTCGAGTGCCAACAAATTGCTTTTGAACTTTTATGGAAAAATAAAAAGGCAATGTCATCACTAACAGTCAGTGATTTGGAATCTCTTGGCCGGCACATGGACAACTGGGCAACCACAGACGCCTTTGCGGTGACCCTGGCAGGATGGACCTGGCGCAATCATCAGATAACGGATAAGGACATCCTGAAATGGATCGGTTCAGAAAACCGCTGGTGGAAAAGAGCTGCCATTGTTGCCACAGTAGGCATGAATCTGAAATCGAGAGGTGGCACAGGCGATGTGGTACGTACCCTTATGGTCTGCGAAAAAGTGGTTAGCGACCGCGACGACATAATCGAAAAAGCCCTTTCGTGGGCACTACGGGAACTGTCGAAGCACGATAAAAAAGCAGTGGAGAATTTTATGGAAAATTATGATGACCAGCTTGCCGGCAGAGTCCGTCGTGAAGTCCGGCAAAAACTAAAAACCGGCAAAAAAAACGGATAAATGACCCCTTTTTATTCACAAGTGCAGCTTTCAAGACAATCAACAATCTGGCTCAATATTTCGTATTTCAAAAAATAAAACGTATTCTTCCCCTCACGCCTGGCACACAAAACGCCTTTATCTCTTAAAATCCCAAGATGATGGGAGGTTGTGGACTGTTCAATGCCAAGAAGCTCATGAATTTGTGTGACCGTTAACCGTTTTCCACCCTCCAGGTGTTTTAAAATGGCAATGCGCATAGGATGCGCCATAGCCTTCAGCATACTTGCAGCCGTTTCCAAACGATTTTGATCTAACTCCCTGAATCCCACCATTTTTGAAAATTACTTTAACAATGCAAATATATAAATATTTAAGAATAAAACTATGCTGTTGTTTATTTAAGTTAACGCTGCGAAAAACGATAAGGAAAAGCCCAAATAGATGCGGGTTCATTTTATCATCACATTGTCAGGCTGTTCCGGTATTTTTCACCAATTGCAAGATGGGATCGAAATATGAATTTATTCCTCTGAAGGAAAATTTTTCACCATACACAGGTGGTTATTCAATCAATTTATCCTATGTTCGTTGTTTATTTCAAAATTTTAGGGAATAATTACTGAATGACTCAATTAAAAAAGATAAAGTCGCCCATTGTACGTGAGCTGAAAGATTTTGAACCTTATTTCAGAAAAGCATTGAAAAGCGATGTACCCTTTTTGAGTACCGTGCTCAATTTTTTGTACCGCACCAAAGGAAAGCAGTTGCGCCCAATGTTTGTCTTTTTATCGGCCAAATTGCATGGAGAGACCAACGAATTTTCGCAATTAGCTGCTTGTTCCGTTGAACTGCTCCATTCAGCAACACTGGTTCACGACGATGTGGTGGATGAATCCTACGAACGCCGGGGTACTTTTTCGATCAATGCCCTGTGGAGAAATAAAATGGCTGTGCTGGTGGGGGATTTTATTCTGGCCAAGGGCTTGTTGCTGCAACTTGAATACAAAAAATACAATTTCCTGCACCTGATTTCAAAAGCTGTTGAAGACATGAGTGAGGGAGAAATCCTGCAGGTGAAGAAGAGCCGGAAGCTGGATATTGATGAAGAAACCTATTTTGAAATTATACGAAAAAAAACCGCATCCCTCATCGCTACCTGCATGGCCATTGGTGCGGCTTCGGTGACAGACGATGAAGAAATTCCCGAAAAAATGTACCGCATCGGCCAAAACGCCGGTATTGCGTTTCAAATAAAAGATGACATTTTCGATTACCAGAAAAAAGGACTTATTGGGAAACCTACCGGCAACGACATCAAGGAAAAGAAAATCACCCTCCCTCTGCTATACGTCATTCAAAATTCGGAACCTGGTGAACGCCGGCGTATCCTGCGGCTACTCAAAAAAAAGAATAAAAACAACCTGGTTATTGAGGAACTCATTCAACTGGTTACAGAAAACGGGGGGCTCGAATATGCCACAAAAAAAATGAATGATTTTAAAGATAAAGCCATCCAGGACCTGCAGGAATTCCCTGAAAGTGAGGCCAGAAATTCATTGGTGGAACTGATGAATTACATTACCACACGGAGTAAATAATCCCGAAATTGGTTCAGGCAGGGTGGAATCTTTCCAATTCATCCCCGTAATTTTTTGTTCTGATGATGCCGGTCCTTATCCCGGTTGGTCTTTTTTTTAATATTTTTTATAAAAGCATCTTCGAGGTCGACGCCGGTTTGGTTGGCCAGGCATAAAAGCACCCATAAAACATCGGCCATTTCATCGGCCAGATCATATTTCTCATCCGACTTTTTGAACGACTGATCCCCGTATTTCCGGGCCATAATCCGTGCCAGTTCACCCACTTCCTCCGTAAGTACGGCCATGTTGGTCAACTCACTGAAATACCGCACGCCCACCGAACGAATCCATTCATCCACCATTTGCTGAGCATCTTCCAAGGTTACTTTCTTATTCATATAGCCTAAAAGTCTTTCTGTTTCGTATCAATAATAATGGTCACAGGTCCGTCATTTACCAATTTTACTTCCATCATGGCCCCAAAGACGCCAGTTCCAACTTTCTTTCCCAGTTTTTCTTCCGTTTTCCGGATAAATTTTTCATACATGGGTATGGCAAAATCGGGTTTTGAAGCCCTGATATAAGAAGGACGGTTCCCTTTTTTGGTATTGGCATGAAGGGTAAACTGGCTTACAATAAGGATATCGCCGGTAACATCCATTACCGACCGGTTCATCACTCCTGCTTCATCGTTAAATATGCGCAGACGGAGCATCTTATTGACCAGCCATTCAATATCATCGTCGTTATCAATATCTTCAATACCCAACAGAACAAGCAAACCCTTCCCTATTGAAGATTTTATTTTCCCCTCAACTTTTACAGAGGCTTCAGATACTTTCTGGATTACAATCCGCATTTTTTTTTGCGAATATATAAATTATCATTGGTGTCTGAGAGAAGAAAAGAAACAAGATTATTTTGGTTGGATTCAACTTTTGTTTAAAATAGTTGTTTACCTTAGTAATAAAAAAATTAGACAAAAATCAAAATAGGACAAACCATGAGAAATTTACTCTTCCTCAGTTTAATTTTCCTGCTTCTGTCAGCTTGTGCTTCACAGCGGAGGATGGATACTGAAACGGTGACATTGCGCACAACCCCGGAGAATCCGGTGCGCAACATGGAAATAACGTTTACCAAAGGGGATGCTTTTAACCATCCCTCCTTTGCCATCTGGACCGAAGACCTTGAAGGGAACTACATTGAAACGCTATTTGTGACACGATATGTGGCGCAGGGAAAATTCGGACATGGAGAAATTGAACCCGGAAAGTGGAGCAATGAACCCGGAGAAGTGCGCCGTCCGGCCACCCTTCCTTATTGGGCCCATAAGCGGAACATACAGGCCCCCGATGGATTATTCATCCCCTCTCCCGAAACAGCAGTTCCTGATGCCCTGACAGGTGCCACACCGCTCTCCGGTTTCAGACTGGAAACCGCTACAAGCTACAGTCAGGACCAACAATTCAGGGTTTTAATGGAAATCAATCAGGCATGGGACTCCAATGATTTCTGGACCAACAACAAATATCCAGGCAACAACGACTACTTTGGATCGCTTCAGCCGGCCCTGGTGTATGCCGTTACGGTTGATCCCAAACAGCCGGATATTGACTATCATCTAAATCCCATTGGCCACAGCCACCCCACAGGAAAAAACGGCCGGTTATTTACCGACATCTCCACCCTGACCACCGCTAAAAACATTGCAGAAAAGATTATAATACAGCTTCAATAAATCCTCCGCACAGGAAATAAAGTAAAATCAGCCATTAAATAATTACAAGAAACAAAAATCATTGATCGAAACAAGAAAACAATTATGAAACGAGCATGAGAAAATTATTCACACATATGCAAATAATTAAAATCATGCCTGCCTGTCCCTTTAGCAGGCAAGTTCCATCTTATTCCTTAAAAAACAAACAACTTTAATAAAATGAAAACACTCAAAATAATTCTGATTCTATTCATACTTCCCATTTCACTTTTGGCCCAGGAAGGCTCTTTGAAAGGGCGGGTAGTGGATGCAGTAAGCAATGAACCCCTTCCGTTTGTTAACATCGTGGTATCGGGGACCACCACCGGAACGATCACCGATTTGGACGGAAATTTTACACTCAATGGCCTGGAGCCCGGATTTATCAGGGTTGAAGCCTCCTTTGTGGGGTATAAAAGGGCGGTTTCTTCTGAAATTGAAGTGAGTGTGGCCAGCACCAATTTTGTGGAGATTCAAATGGAAGAACAGACCGAACAAATTGAAGAAGTAACCGTTACCGCTTCTCCTTTCCGGAAAACCGTGGAGAGTCCGGTTTCGCTCCGGACCATCGGTATCGGAGAAATAGAAAAAAGTCCGGGTGCCAACCGCGATATATCCAAAGTCATACAGTCTTTCCCTGGTGTACAGTCCACTCCGGCATTCCGGAATGATATCATCATCCGCGGCGGAGGACCATCAGAGAGCATCTTCTACCTCGACGGTGTAGAAGTGCCCTTCATCAACCATTTTTCCACACAGGGAGCATCGGGCGGACCGGTGGGCATTATCAATGCCGATTTTATACGGGAGGTGAATTATTATGCCGGTGCCTTTCCGGCTAACCGGGGCAATGCCCTCAGCGGGGTCCTTGAATTTTTCCAGGTAGACGGCAACGAAGATAAACTCAAATTCCAGGGAACACTCGGAGCATCCGAAGTGGCTGCCACCCTTGACGGACCATTGGGAGAAAAAACCACTTTTATTTTTTCCGCCCGCCGTTCGTACCTCCAGTTCCTCTTTAGCGTCCTTGAACTGCCATTCCTTCCCAACTTTACCGATATGCAGTTCAAAGTAAGAACCCGCTTCGATAAAAAAAATGAACTGACATTCATCGGCCTCGGAGCTTTCGATGTTTTTGACCTCAACCTTGACATTGAGGATCCGGACGAACAACAACGCTTTATCCTGAGTTCAATTCCGGTAAACGAACAATGGAATTATACCCTGGGAGCCGTTTACAAACACTTCAGGGACAACAGCTACCAAACAGTGGTTTTGAGTCGCAGCCACCTCAATAACGGCGCTTACAAATATTTTGAAAATGACGACAGCTCTGAAGAAAACAAAATTCTGGATTACGATTCAGAAGAGATCGAAAATAAATTCCGTGTTGAAAATGTCACCCGCCTCAACGGATATAAATTCAATTTTGGCGGCAACTTCGATTATGTGACCTATAAAAACTTCACGCAGCAAAAAAGGTTTTACGGCGACGGAATTCTGAACATCGATTACAATACCGGGCTCAACCTGGTTAAATGGTCTGTATTCGGACAAGCCAGCAAAAATTTTCTGAACGAAAGACTGGCCTTATCCCTGGGCATCAGAGCCGATGCCAACAACTATTCTTCCAGCATGAATAATCTGCTGGACCAGTTCTCACCCCGGTTTTCAGCTTCCTACAACCTGACTACGCAGTGGAGTCTGAATTTCAACACCGGCAGGTATTATCAATTGCCCCCATACACTTCTCTGGGGTTCAAACAAGACGGGGTTTTGGTCAACCAGGAAAACAACCTGAAATACATTTCGGTGGACCATGTGATTGGCGGCCTGGAGTACCGGCCAAAACAAAGCATCCTCTTTACTCTGGAGGGTTTCATTAAGGGTTATGCTGACTATCCCTACTCAGTGCAGGACCGGATTAGTCTGGCCAACAAAGGAGCTGATTTTGGGGTTGTAGGTGATGAAGAGGTCGTTTCGGAATCGGAAGGCAGAGCATATGGTGCTGAATTCCAAACACGAATTAATACCCAAAACGGTTTTAACTTCAATTTATCTTACACCCTGGTGCGCAGTGAATTTCAAAATGGCGGAGGAGAATACATTCCCACCAACTGGGATTCGAAGCATCTGCTGAACCTCACCACAACAAAACAGCTGAAAAAAGGATGGCGCGCCGGAGCACGCTGGCGTTTTGTGGGAGGACTGCCCTATACGCCCTATGACATGGACCGCAGTTCACTGGTAGAAGCATGGAACCTTTCGGGCGGACCTTATCTCGACTTTGATAACCTCAATGCTCAAAGGTACAAACCCTTTCACCAACTGGATGTCAGGGTGGACAAAGAATTTTACCTGAACAAGCTAACCGCGAAATTTTACCTCGATATCCAAAACCTTTACAATTACCAGGCAGAACAGCAGGATATTCTCGTCAGGGAACAAAATGAAAACGGGGAATTCATCCTCACAGACAATGGCACACGCTATCAGCTCCGAAGGGTTGATAATACCACAGGTACCGTTTTGCCCACCATCGGAATAATCCTGGAGTTTTAAATGTCAGGATTAACGTGGCTGAAATATTCCGGGCCAATGCAAAAAATATTTCCATTTTTGACAGACAATTTGTAAATCGCAGGTTGTAAACTTTTCCCACATGCTTTGCATCCAACTTGATAACAATAACCCCTGGTTTTGTCTGGCAGCAGAAGAGTACCTGCTGAAAAAATTTTCAAAAGACATTTTTATGCTATGGCAAAGCCACGACACGGTGGTGATAGGAAAACACCAAAATGCGCTGGCCGAAATCAACTATCCCTTTGTCCGGCATAATAATATTGTATTAGCACGGCGCATTTCGGGGGGTGGAACGGTATTCCATGATGCCGGAAATGTAAATTTTGCCTTCATCAAAAATGTTAGCGACACTTCGGAAATCAGCCTCAAAAAGTTCACAATTCCGGTGGTGGAAGCACTGGCCAAACTAAATATCCCTGTTGAATTTTCGGGACGAAATGACTTGTTGCTAAAAGGCAAAAAAATATCGGGCAATGCCGAACATGTATATAAAAAACGGGTGCTCCACCATGGAACCCTGCTTTTTAATTCCAACCTTCAAAACCTGGGAAATGCCATAAGGGTGATACCGGGAAAATACCACGGAAAAGCAGTTCAGTCGAACCGGAGTGAAGTAACCAATATTCTGCCTTTTCTGAAAACACCCATAACTACGGAGGCATTCCGGGATTTCTTAATGAATGTCCAACTCGAACAATCCGGAAATAGCCTCTATTTGCTTACCCAAAAAGATACCGCTGCCATCGGTCAACTCGTAGATGAAAAGTTTAAAAAATGGGAATGGAATTTTGGCTATTCACCGAAATATTCTTTCAAAAATGAAACGGCCTTATATGAAAAGACGCTCAATGTTCATTTAAGGATAGAAAAAGGATGGATTGTTGAATCAGAAATATCGGGAGATTATTTCAGCCCAAAAGAAACCTCATTTTTAAACCAAACCCTGCCGGGAAAAAGGCATTATTTTGAAGACATTCATGAAGTATTGAGCGAAATTGATAGCGGTATTGGAGATCAGGAGGTTTTTGCTTTTTTTTAAGTGCAATGCATCTCAGGTCTCCCCGTTAATTATGAAAAGAAAGAGTGATTCCTACTCATCCGATGACCTGGAGTCATCGGATGAGTTTCAGCACTCTTAATAATAATCTCCTTCTTATATCTCAATACTCATAATCTCACAATCTCAAAGTCTTAAAATCTCAAAGTCTTAAAAAAAGGAAATTTTATTTCGGCATGGGATATCCATCCAGTTCTTTCAGGTTTTTGGAAATTTCCGATTCCGGGTATTCATAATCGGAGAGTTGCCCTGTCAGGTACTTCTCATACCCCACCAAATCCATCAGCCCATGACCACTAAAGTTGAAAAGGATTACTTTTTCTTTACCCTCCTCTTTGGCTTTTTTGGCTTCGCGAATAGTAGAAGCGATGGCATGGGTTGTTTCGGGAGCGGGAATTATCCCCTCGGTTTTGGAGAATAGCAATCCGGCTTCAAAGCATTCACTTTGATGAACTGAATGGGCATCCATCAATCCGTCTTTAAGAGAGGCACTCACCAGGGGAGCCATTCCATGATAGCGCAACCCACCGGCATGGATAGGAGCGGGAATAAATGAATGACCCAGGCTATACATGGGAAGCAGCGGCGTCATTTTGGCCACATCGCCATGGTCATAAATAAAAGGAGCTTTGGTGAGTGTAGGACAACTTGTGGGTTCGGCCCCGATGATCTGGATGTCGGCTCCGTTAATTTTTTCATACATAAAAGGAAAGGAAATACCGGCAAAATTACTGCCTCCCCCACAACAACCAATGACGATATCCGGATTTTTTATCCCCACTTTGGCAAGTTGCTTTTTGGCTTCAAGTCCAATGATGGTTTGGTGCAGCATAACATGGTTCAGGACAGAACCCAGGGAGTAGCGGGTTTGACCTGAGGTATCGGTCACTGCCTCTTCAATAGCTTCGGAAATCGCAATTCCCAAACTTCCCGGGGTATCGGGATAATGCTCCAGGATGTTTCTTCCCGCCTGGGTTTCAGTACTTGGACTGGCCACACAAGTTCCTCCCCAGGTGTTCATCATCATTTTACGGAAAGGTTTCTGGTCGAAGCTGACCCGCACCATGTACACTTTACACTCAATCCCTCCTAACTGGGCACACGCAAAAGAGAGGGCGGAGCCCCACTGGCCTGCTCCGGTTTCGGTGGTCAGGCGTTTAATTCCAAACTCTTTGTTATACCAGGCCTGCGCCACTGCAGTATTGGGCTTATGACTTCCGGCAGGAGATACCCCTTCATTTTTATAATAAATCTTTGCCGGGGTATCGAGTGCTTTCTCAAGTTCGTAGGCCCTGATAAGCGGACTGGGCCTCCACTGAACCAGAATCTCCCTGATGGGCTCAGGAATGTTAATCCACCGGTCCTGACTTACTTCCTGTTCTATCAGGTTCATGGGAAAAACAGGAGCCAGCATCTCCGGAGAAACAGGGTTCCCGTCAGGTCCCAAAGGAGGATTTAAAGGAGAAGGAAGATCAGGTGCAAGGTTATACCATTGTTTGGGCATTTCCGATTCTTCGAGAAAAATTTTCTTTTGATGAGTCATGATTCAATTATTTTAAGTTTATATCCTAAAGGCATCAAAAAAAGGGACTTGCTGCGTAAACAACAAATCCCTTCCCCGCCTGTCCATATGGTATTACGTGTTTACGCAGCCTGGTTAACGTTGCGCCACCACCGCCAAATACCATCATGAAAAGACACTGCTTCTGCCATAATCTGCAAATCTTTTATTTTTGCCTTGTAAAACTAAGGATAATTTTTTTTCATACAAACAATTCATTTTTTAAATCGTAATAAAGAATGGTTCTGAATTATTAATTGTTAATAATCAAGGCCATATAACTTCCTTTTTCATTTTTTTGAACACATAAGTCCTCTATTAACCCGAAGCAATCTTCAGCGGGAAGGTGTTTAAAATTCCTATCTTTGCAGCAAAAAGATGTATGGTATTTGTCACAGGGGGAACAGGATTAATCGGAGCTCACTTGCTTTATGAATTGGTCCGTTCAGGCCGGAAAGTAAAGGCACTGAAACGGAAAACAAGTCAATTGCATCAGGTTCTGAAAATATTTTCCTATTACGATAATCAGGCAGAAGAGCTGTTTAACCGGATTGAATGGGCGGAAGGGGATATGCTCGATTACTATAATCTGGAATCGTTGCTGGAAGGGGTCGATGAGATTTATCATTGTGCTGCCGTCATCTCTTTCCGTTCCACTGATCGTCAGCAGATGATACACAACAATGTGGAAGGAACAGCACAAATGGTAAATGCGGCCCTCGAAAACAAAGTGAAAAAATTTTGTTATGTCAGTTCAGTAGCAGCCCTGGGAACGGCTCAAAGCGGGTACCTCACCAATGAAGAAACCAACTGGGTTCCCACCAAAAAGGTGTCGGGTTATTCAGAGAGCAAATTTTTCTCTGAAATGGAAATCTGGCGGGGCATTGAGGAAGGGTTAAATGCCATTATCGTGAATCCGTCGATCGTTTTAGGCCCCGGAAACTGGAATTCGGGAAGCCCGCGGCTCTTTAAAACCGTTTGGGAAGGAATGAAATTTTACACCCGCGGCGTAACCGGCTATGTAGATGTTAAAGATGTTGTTCGTGCCATGACACGATTAATGGATGATACCCATTTTGAAGATTGTAAAAACCAGCGTTTCCTGCTCAACGCCGAAAACCTGAGTTATCAGGAGGTCTTTTCCCGCATTTCCACTGCGCTCGAAAAACCAGAGCCCAAAATTTATGCTTCACCCTTAATGTTGGGCATCGCCTGGCGTGCAGCAAATTTTCAAAGCTGGCTGACAGGTCGCCAGCCGGCCCTGACCCGCGAAACTGCAGCCAGTTCAAACCGCGTAAAAAAATTTGACGGGAATAAAATTACCCGTTTTGTGAATTTTAATTATTTGCCTGTTAATGAATCGATTAAACAAACAGCCTCTTTTTTAAAACAAGAAATGCATTAACCCCAAAATCAGGCATGAAAAACAAGCAGCGGGGTATGTACATGAAAAACCATTTTTCTTGCCACACTCGGATTAAACAGCCGGGAAATCATATTCCGCTTATGCGTAGTCAGCGAAATAATATCGATTTTCTCCTCATCGATAAATCTATCGAGTGTTTCCAGAATATCATCGCCAGGAAGTAAACGGCAATCGAAATCCTTTTCGGCATAGGTTTCCGTAAGTACATTTTTCATTCCTTCAAGCTTGGCTTGATCCCATTCCGATTTATCGTCCTTCCCCACATGAACGCAATACACTTTGGCATCAAACGGATCAAGCAGTCCCATCAGCTTTTCAATAACTATAAAATCCTTTTCATCGAAATTAGTGGCATAAAGAACCTTCTTAAATTCACTTAACTCTTTTTCCGGAGCCTCTTCAGGTACTACCAATACAGGTACTTTGGCATTGTAAATGATATCGGCAGTAATGCTGCCAACAACATTGCCGGTTTCATCACCGGTTCCCATCACAATCAACCTCGATTTGTTTTCCTTTGCATAGGCCAGAATGTCCTCATCGGCATATCCGGATTTAATAATGAATTCGGTTTTTACCGTCTTCCATTTTTCCTTTCCAATTTCATTCACAAGCTTTTGAATGAATTTCTGAAAATTTTCATTGGCATTTTTCTCGGCATCATCCATCCGGGAAAGCAAGGTTGAATCGTAGACATACACATCGCCATAAGGAACCGAATGAACAATCGGATTGATGTAGCAGTGCATAAAAACCAACTTCACATTCAAAAGGCTGGCAATATTGAAAGCCATTTTACAGCTTTTGGCAGAAGCCGGCGAAAAATCAACGGGAACCAGAACATGATCATCTTTTTGCTCCATCTCTTTTTCAGAGGTCACCGGCTTTTTTCCAAGGAATTCATCCAAAAAGGGTACTGCCTTCTGAATATCTTTTTCAAGAATTTTCACTTTCACTGAGGTAGCAGCACCTTCCATCAGATTGATGTCTTCCAGGACGCATTCAATATTATTTGCCTCGAGGCGCATTTTTAACATCTGCGCTTTGGAATAAGGCAATACCACAATTGTAAGCAATTTTTCTTCCATGATTTCCAGGTTTTTGAATGAACATTGTTTCTGTGGTATTATTCGTGAACAACCCCAAAAGAGTTACATTTCGGGGTTAAAAAGCAAAGCAAAAATTTTGAACACGGATAAGTGTGCGATTAAATACCGAAAACCGTTTTTATTTCTTCCACATAATCGAGCTTTTCCCAGGTAAAGAGTTCCAACTCCAGTTCTGTTTTTCCCCGGTAAAGCGATTCAAACTTTTTAATAACCTTCTGGGGTTTTCGGCCCATATGACCATAGGCCGCAGTTTCGAGGTACACCGGATTACGCAGTTTCAGCCGTTCTTCAATGGCAGCGGGGCGCAGATCGAAAATGGATTTTACTTTTTCAGCGATCTCACTATTGGAAAGCCCTACATTTTTACGTCCATACGTTTCCACATATACGCCCACAGGCTGTGCCACACCGATAGCATAGGCCAACTGAACCAAAATTTCGTCGCTAACACCCGCGGCTACCAGGTTTTTGGCAATATGCCGGGCAGCATAAGCTGCTGAGCGGTCTACCTTTGAAGGGTCTTTTCCTGAAAATGCCCCGCCCCCATGTGCGCCACGGCCCCCATAGGTATCCACGATGATCTTGCGTCCGGTCAATCCGGTATCGCCATGAGGCCCTCCAATAACAAATTTACCGGTAGGATTCACGTGATAAATAATGTCATCGCCAAAAAGTTGCTGAACACGTTCAGGGAGTTTTGCCTTAACACGGGGAATCAAGATGTTTATCACATCCTCTCTGATTTTGTTCAGCATGGGTTCATCCTCATCAAAATCATCGTGTTGGGTGGAAACAACAATGGTATGAACCTTTTGTGGCAAATTATCTTCGGAATATTGGATGGTGACCTGCGATTTGGAATCGGGCCGGAGGTAAGTCATCGTTTTGCCCTCCCGGCGAATAACCGCCAGTTCTTTTAAAATTTCATGCGACAATTCCAAAGGAAGCGGCATATAGTTATCGGTATCTTTACAGGCATAACCAAACATCATGCCCTGGTCACCGGCTCCCTGTTCATTTTTATCCACTTTATCCACTCCCCTGTTGATATCGGGACTTTGCTCATGAATGGCCACCAGCACGCCGCATGAATCACCTTCAAAACGGTAAGCTCCTTTGGTATACCCGATCCTGTTGATGATTTCACGGGCAATTTCCTGAACATCAACATATGTCTTTGATTTAACTTCACCGGCAACAACCACCTGACCTGTCGTTACCAATGTCTCAATCGCTACTTTAGAGTCACCATCAAATGCAAGAAATTCATCCAAAAGAGCATCTGAAATCTGATCAGAAATTTTATCCGGATGACCTTCTGAAACGGACTCACTGGTAAATAAATAACTCATAATCCAATTTTTTTGCCGAAAACCGGCAGGATTCAACAATAAATCTTAAGGCTGCGCGAGGTAATGGATTGAAGTAAGTGAAAAAAAAGCACGATTGCTTTAGCATTTTTTTTCTGTGGTTGCAATCAATCTCAAATCTTTCCACGTAGCGGTGCCAAATTTAATATTCTTTACCGGAATGAAAAAGAGTTATAAGGATTTTTTTAACCCTGAATTGAATACAATTCAAAAAAAGTAAAAAAAGAACAATGCTTGCCAAGGATCTATTCTTATAAATCACTCATAATAAAATCGCACGCTGGTTTCATTTCGAGAGGTCACTCAAAATTTTATTGGGCATAATGAGAGGATGACAGATAAATTATTTCTGCCATTTGTTCCACAGGTATTTCCCTTTATTTTTTTTGTTCAACCTTTAGAGAATAT